>JAWXBH010000038.1:0-4650 GCA_034439935.1 bacterium | reverse complement strand
GGTTCATATTTCCGGTAAGTGTAAAACGCAACTCCTTTACCGGAGCATCTGTTGGAAGACTGGTTTTAGTGGGCGATTTTAGCATGGCATAATTTAATGTAACTATGTCAGAAAGAGCATTTGAATTATATTTATTTTCAGAATGATTAGAATGCGCGTTTTTCATTTCCATACCATTCCTTTTATCAGCATTTTTCTTTTTTAATTCGCCTGTAATTTCAGGATACATTACCACATTCATATCCATTTGGTTCAGGCTCATTTGCATTCCCATATCGTCCAAATCGCCATTCATTTTCATCATTTCGTTCATCATCTTCATCCCTTCAAAATATTTTAATCTTGGTTGTGGCGATTTGAGTTGTTTGATGCCATTGCCAATATAAAGTGAAGCCGATTTGGTGCGGTCTTCGGTAGTTGCTAAAAATTCAAAGGCCGTGTTTTCGGCAGGAATGGCTACAACAATGTCATATGTTTCAGAAACAGCAATTATTAATCTGTCCACTTCTATGGGCTCAATATCATTGCCATCACTTGCGACCACCGTAATCTTTCCCCCTGCATAAGTAAGCCAGAAATAAGACGAAGCACCACCATTTGAAATGCGAAGTCTTACTTTCTCACCTGCTTTCAATGGTTTGTCGTCAATGGATTTTAAATCTGTGTTTGGGCTACCATTCATTAAAATTTTATCATAATACACATCACTCACATCCATTGCCAACATTCGCTTCCATTCATTAGTCAATTTCGTTTTGAAGTGACCTGCTTTTATAGCTTCGGAATAGCTCTGTGTCGCATTTTTTTTGATAGCAGACCAATCATTGGCATTGTGTAACATACGATGTATGTTTTCGGGCTTGAAGTTTGTCCATTCGCTTAAAACAATTGGAACAGTCGGCAAATCGTCTATGCCTTTTCTAAAAGTGGGGTCACTTTCCTTTTTGAGCATTACAAAATTTCCATACATACCTATTTGCTCTTGCAATCCTGAATGGCTGTGATACCAATGGGTACCGTTTTGCATAATCGGAAAACGATAAATATGCGTGGTATTGGGTTCTATAGGCATTTGGGTAAGGTTAGGAACCCCATCTTCTTTATTTGGTAAAAATAACCCGTGCCAATGCAAGGAAGTCGTTTCCTTGAGTTGATTATGAACGTGAATTTCTGCGGTATCCCCTTCGGTAAAAACCAATGTAGGCATTGGTATTTGTCCATTTACCGCAATAGCTCTTTTTTCTTTACCCGAAAAGTTGACAACGGTATCTGTTACGGTTAATTCATATTTTACTCTGTTTTGGGCAGCAATTTTACTAGCAAAAAACAATAGCAATATGGCTAATACTGTTTTGCTATTTTTCATTCTCTAATCGTTTAATCATTGCTTTCATTTCGTCAATTTCATTTCTTTGCGCTCTGATAATATCCTCTGCCAGTTTTTTAACTTCCTGGTCTTTAATATCTGCTCGCTCACTTGTCAAGATGGCAATAGAGTGGTGCGGAATCATTGCTTTCATCCATAAAATATCGCCTACAATTGGTTTTTGAATACGAACAAGAAATAATGCAGTGCTAAATAACATAAGACTTCCAAGCATTATCGCTATATTTATTTTCTTGTTTTTATACATCCCCAGCATAAATAATATCATTATTACTGCCATTGCAGAAATACCTAAACACGTCATATAAAAACGTGTAAGACTAAAATATATGTGGTCTATGGAGTAGGTGTTTAAATACATTGTAATGTACATTGCGATGAAAGAAGCACCCAACATCAAAAAGAACCTAGTGTATTTATTGTTTATTTTGTGTCCGTTTGAATTTTCCATATTGGTATTTTTATTTATTAATCGTTTCTACTGTTTTACCGCAGGTCAGCATTTGTATACCGTAATAAGGATTTTTGACTGCATTTTCTTTACTCAACCAATTTGCTCCTTTGCCATCATTCGCCATTGGGCAATTTTGGTAGTAGATTGGAACATCTTGTTTTGATACTTTTATTAAATCATAAATATTTTCAGATATGTCCATAAAAGCATTTCGTTGTTTTTCAACAGAAGTTGATGTGTAAATCTTGTCTGTGTTTGATTTTAAACTGTTCATTACTTTCATCCAAACAGTATGTTCATCGCCTGAGAGTTTCTCCATTTTTACTTCATTAATATTTGTTAGCAAGTCTTTCGCTATTGTAGAAGCTGATTTTGGGTCTGATTTTACCAAGGCATCTTTTAAGAAAAAATAGTTGTCAAAAATCGCTTTCAACAGATTTACTTCTTGCTCCTCTTCAAAAGTGGTTGAATGGTTTTGCATAGAATGTTTTTCTGCTATTTCATTTTGTAACCTGGCTGATTTGTTAACTCTGTCGTAGTGACAACATTCGGGAAGTTTTGCATATACGTCATCAGGAGCGAGAAACAGGTCGCTGTCATATCCTGCCAAAGCAATTCGTTTCAAAATTTCAGTTTGGTTAGTTTCTGTAGTGTCGTATAGGAGCGCAGCCATTTTGGTGTCTTTATTCCAATCTACCTGGGCTACTTTTTTTAGATTTCCTGCATATTCTATGGTTGTTTCACACATACCGCAGTTGCCGTATATTTTTACGCTTTCTGTTTTAGCATTTTTTATCTGAGCATTACAAGATGAGAAGGTAAGCAACAAGATAAGTATTGTCAATATTTTTGAAAATGAGTTCATAATGATATATTTATATTTTCAACAATTCAATTTTAAATCCAGCATCGTGCACTTTTGCAATACTTCTTCTTTGGTAATTCCATCGGATTGCAAGGAGAGCATTTTGTCTTTGTTGGTTGTATCCACTTCCCAATGGCAAATGTTTTCGGCTTCATTTAAGAAATGTGTTTCTTTGGCCACACATCCACCGAAGTTGATGTTGGTCCTAAACTGTAAGTTCTTATTTTCGGTTGTCATTTTTTGATCTTTTAATTTTAAATACAAATTTCCCCTTAATTGGTGCCAACTTTGTTACATGATTTTGCAATTTGCTTATAAGATTTACGTTTATTTTCTTCTTCCACTTTAAACGTAAACTGTGGCTCACCACACTCACGCTTCATAGAGCCATAGCAGCACCCGCAGGCATTGGGATCAGCAAAAGACCAATGATCGGATAGAGTATACCAGCTGCAATTGGAATTCCAATTAGGTTGTAGATAAATGCCCAAAAAAGGATTAGTTTGATGGCGACTACAGATGATTTTGATAACCTGATGGCATCAAGTATTTTTTGAGGGCTGATGAAATAATGGTCATTTTTGCTACATCTAATGCAATGTCGCTGCCTTTGCCCATCTCAATACTTACATCTGCCTGTGCCAATGCTGTGCTATTGTTAATACCATCGCCTACCAGTGTAACTACATTGCCTTCTGCTGTAGTTGTTTTACAAAGGCTGCTTTCTGTTTAGTCAATACTCCAACTTTCTAATGATGGATGCCCACAGTTTCTGCTATTGCCCTTGGCGGTAGTTTCATTATCTCCTGTGAGCATAAATACATCAATATTATTATTTTGTAGTTCGGCAATAGTTTTTAGAATTTGGTTTTATTTGGTCGGCAATGACATATACAGCTAATGCCTTTTTGCTGTCGAAAAACTAAACGATGGTTTTGGTTTCTTTACCCCGCTGATCAGCTTTTTTCAATAGGAGTTCTTCAATGGAAACTCCCTTTTCTTCTAATAAATATTGATTGCCTATGAAAAAACGCTCACTTTAATAAGTGACTTTTACTTCTTTACCTGTAATAAAGTAGGAGTAAGACCGGTAACCTTTTTAAATTGATTACTTAAATAGGCAACGCTCGAATAGTTCATTTGGTCGGCCATTTCGCTCAATGATAATTCATCATATACCAATAATTCCTTCACCCTTTCAATTTTTTGGACAATAAATAATTTTTCAATGGTGGTTTCTTCTACTATGGAGAATAGATTAGAAATAGGTATAGTCGTGATGAAGTTAACTACTTAAATAGTCAGATAGATTGGATTTTAATTTCACTATTATGTTGGTGCACAATTTTAAAAATGCAAGATTTGATTTGTCCTGTAAGACGGCTTTTTCTATCGTCAATGATTTCAAATCCAAACGTTTTCAAATGTTGATTAAAGATTTCTTTCTCACTGTCTATCATTTCATTGCTTAACAGTAATTCACCGCGAGTAATATTCAAAGGCTGATAGCCAAATATTTCCAACTCACTTTTCACTTTCATTACGCAGCAGTGGCAAACCATATTTTTAATATAGAGTTTCATATGGATTTAAAGTCTTTAAAGGGTAGGCTAAAATACGGCTCTTTTGGTTTTGCGAAGGGTCGGTCACGATAGCTAGCAGGACGTCGGGCAAAAGCAAATGGGCTCCCGAAAGCTATCGGGATGAGGCTGGCTAAAATTGTTTTTTAAAAAATGGGAGGAGAAAAAAAAATAAAAAACGAAGGGTCCGCAATCAGTGTCGGCTTACTCGTTGTCCTTTTGTAATATCGTTTCTATGTCTTTGGTCACCTGTCAAAGTGATTACATTTTTCGTTTAATTTTCTGACTGTCAATTGTTGTAGTGTCGTCTTTTACGCTTGCACCTAAAGGTTCTGGTCTACACGCAGTGCGGGCATTTTAGCTC
>JAWXBH010000037.1:0-8912 GCA_034439935.1 bacterium | reverse complement strand
GATTGGTTCCAAATTGAATCGGCAATAGAAAAATATATTATTCTATACTTACCCAATTAATAAACCAAAAAAAATGAAGACCAACCCGTTAAAGCTCACAAAAAAGATGTTAATTAAATTAAAAATATAGCACTAAATCAGAAACTTTTTTTACTTAAATCGCATTAAAATTATTTGTAAACACTTTTCAAAAACTAAAACTTAAGGAGACATCAAGCAATGATTTCGAAAATTTTATTTTCAGTAATTCTTCTCTTCACAGTAACAATCACCGCAATTTCCTCAGACAAATCCGAAGGCTATAAAGTAGGAGATAAAGTCTCAGATTTCACAATTAACAACTATGACGGTTCCGCATATACTCTCAGTAACTCAGGAGCTAATGCTACTGTTATCATCTTCTTGTCAACTGAATGTCCTTTCGTTCAGCCCTACACACAGAGACTGATAAACCTTACAGATGAATTCGGTTCTAAGGGTGTTGCAATATGGGGCATCAATTCAAACAACACAGAGCCCACCGAATCTGTAATGAGCCATGCGACCGACAAGAAATATAATTTCCCTGTTCTGAAGGATAACAATAATGTTGTAGCTGATCTTTTCGGGGCTGCAAGAACACCGGAGGTTTTTGTTATTGACAACAAAACAATGACCTTGGTTTATCACGGAAGAATAGATGATGATAAAGACGCTACCAAAGTTACATCTAATGATCTTCAGACCGCATTAAATGAATTTGTCGGTGGCAAGGAAATTTCAAACAAAGAAACAAAAGCTTTTGGCTGTACCATAAAAAGATAATTTCATATTTAAAGCAGGTTAAAATATACTATTCAACTATATTTTAACCTGCTTCATTTTTAAAACAAATAACTACATTAAATGAAAAAGCTTCTCATAATCGCTTCATTGATCTTTCTGACCAACATTTCTTTTTCACAAGAACTTATCAAAGCGAATCAGCATACACTTGACAGCATTAAAACCGCAAATGCCGGTAAGGTCATTTTAATTAACTTCTGGGCGACGTGGTGCAAACCCTGTGTGGAAGAGTTTCCGGATCTGATGAAGATAAGAGAGGATTACAAAGACAAGGATTTCAAGCTGGTGTTTGTTTCACTTGACTTCGGTGATGACCTTGAAACTCAGACTCAGAAATTTCTGAAAAAAATGGGAGTGGATTTTGTAACTTATACGAACGGTTTCAACAAAGATGAAGAACTGATTAATTATGTTGACAAGGATTGGAATGGTGGAATTCCGGGTACTTTTATTTATGATAAAAAAGGAGCTTTGAAAAAAAGTATAGTTGGTAAAACAAAGTATAAAGATTTTAAAAACGCGATCGATAAATATCTTAAAGGAACGTAGGAATAATTTTACTTTCTTACAATTGAATAGATGACATTATCATAAAACTTTCCGTCAAAGAAATAACTTTCTTTAAGATAACCTTCTTTAACAAATCCTGACTTTTCAAGAAGTTTCATTGATGCAATATTCAGCGGATCAGTGTTTGCTTCTATTGTATGAAGGTTGAGATCATTAAATCCGAAATCTACAATTGCCTTAAACGCTTCAGTCATAATTCCTTTTTCCCAATACTCTCTTTTCAGCTCGTACCCAATTTCTCCCCTGCAGTGCCTTTTATCGATCCGCCATATACCTGCTGTTCCGATAAGCTCATCAGAATTTCTAAAACAAATTCCCCATCGTAAACCTTCATGATCTGAGAATGCTTTAGCAACTGTATCGACCATCTCAGCCGCCCCGGAGATTGATTCCATCGGATGCTTTCCAAAATACTTCATTGCTTCAGGATCTGAATAAACCGAATAGATATCTTTTGCATCTCCGTGCAGGATATTTCTTAATGTAAGATTGTCTGTATGTATTTCAGGAAATACAGAGAACACATTTTCGTTAACGATCATAATGACTTAGTTAATCTTTCCAACCATTTTCTTCGGATCAACTTTAGAAGTAAATTCTTCATCTGTCAGCAAACCAAGCTCTATTGCCGCTTCACGAAGAGTCTTATTTTCCTTATGCGCCTTCTTTGCAATCTTTGCTGCATTCTCATAGCCAATATGAGGGTTTAATGCTGTGACCAGCATCAGGGAGTTCTCCAGATTTCTGTTAATTGAAACATAGTTAGGTTCTATCCCGATAACGCAATTATCGTTAAATGACTGACACGCGTCAGCGATAAGCCTTGAGGATTTAAGAAGATTGTAGATCATCATTGGCTTATAAACATTCAGCTCAAACTGTCCGCTCATACCACCTACTGTTATCGCTGTATCATTTCCGATCACCTGGGCACAAACCATCGTCATTGCTTCGACTTGTGTGGGATTGACTTTGCCGGGCATAATCGATGAACCCGGTTCATTTTCGGGAATGAGGATTTCTCCGATACCGCTTCTTGGTCCGGAGGCAAGCATCCTGATATCATTCGCTATCTTTGCGAGACTCACTGCTAATGTCTTCACAGCACCCGAAGCTTCTACTATTGCATCATTGGATGCGAGTGCTTCAAATTTGTTAGGGGCAGTTTTAAAAGGAAGTCCTGTTAGTTCCGAAATTATCTTTGCAACTATCTTATCGTAATTTTCAGGTACATTTATCCCCGTACCTACTGCAGAGCCACCGAGTGCAAGCTCTGACAAATGTTCAAATGAATTCCGTATCGCCCTGATGCCGTTCCTGATCTGCTGCACATAGCCCGAGAACTCTTGCCCCAGTGTTAAAGGTGTTGCATCCATAAAATGGGTGCGTCCGATCTTGATCACATTCATAAACTCTTTCGATTTGCTTTCAAAAGTATCTGCGAGTTTCTCTGCTTTAGGAATTGTATAAGATGCGAGCATTTTGTAAGCGGCAATATTCATTGCAGTAGGAAAAGTATCATTTGAGGACTGAGACTTATTTACATCATCATTGGGATGAAGTACTTTTTTTTCATCAGAAAGCTTACCGCCGCTTATGACGTGTACACGGTTTGCTATGACTTCGTTTACATTCATGTTGGATTGCGTGCCGGAACCTGTCTGCCATACAACAAGCGGAAACTGATCATCAAGTTTTCCTGAGAGAATTTCATCTGCAGCCTTACCTATCAGATCACTTTTTTCCTTATTCAAAACCCCGCATTCCATGTTGCCTTCAGCAGCAGCCTTCTTCAAAATTGCAAAGGCATAAATGATCTCTTTGGGCATTTTGTCATCACCAATCTTAAAATTTTCAATTGAACGCTGGGTCTGAGCTCCCCAGTATTTATCTTCAGGAACTCTTACCTCACCCATTGTATCATGTTCAATTCTGTATTGCATAATTTTTATATGATTTTTATAAATAAATTTTGTGATTAAATAAAAATCCGCAAAGAATAGATCAGGTTTCTTTGCGGAAAAATTTTAGAAAGATGCTACAAAAGATTATTTGATCAATATCATTTTCTTAGTTTGGTTGAAATCACCGGCATTAATCGTATAAAAATAAGTTCCGCTGGAAAGGTTCGATCCGTTCAGACTTACCGTATAATAATTTGCAGATTTAAATTCATTGTTGATTAATGTCATGATCAACTTTCCGCTGATATCATAAATATTCAATGTAACCTTTGAATCTTGCGGGATTGAAAAATTAATTTTTGTACTTGGATTAAACGGATTAGGATAATTCTGACTCACTTCAAATGTAGACGGTGCTCCAACTGATACTTCGTTTCCAAGTTCAAAGTATTCGAAGTTACCGTTGAAATCAATCTGTTTCAATCTGTAGTTATATTTTCCTACATTCAACCCGTTGTCACTGAATGAATAATTTCTTATCTCACTCGAATTTCCATTACCGTTTACAAATCCGATCTTGCTCCAGACAGAATTTTGTCCCATAGGTTTTCTTTCAATTTCAAAACCGTTGTTATTTGTTTCTGATGTGGTTGTCCAGTTAAGGTTTACATTGTTCCTGTTCACATTTGAGACAAAGCTTGAAAGCTCAACAGGAAGCAATCCATTATATCCACCTGCATATGTACTTGTAATAAATGGAACAAAGGATGGTGTTACAATTTCTGATGTAAGAGGATCCCATGAAAAGTTTGCCTGAACATTGCTGATCAGAATATCCATTTCAATGGTAGCAATCTTCTCACCAAGTCCGGTTATCCCTAAACTACTTGAGACAGTGTCACCTGTTCCTGCACCTAAGCCGCTATAATTTACCTGTAAAAGTAATAGAAATGGAAGAGTAGGTGGAACAATAGCCATAGGATCAATATAATCCCCGGTCGGACTACCGGATTTATATCTGGGATTAAAATAAGTTATTACCGGATTTGTGAGGGTACCGGTCGTAAAAGTAAACGCATAACTTGAATTTCCCATATTATATACCGGGTTGCTGGTTCTTCGTGTATATATATCAAAACTGAATTTTGTGACTCCGTTAGTGATCTGAAAATTATCAACAGTGTTTGTTGCTGTCTGAGCTGAAGCACTCATACTTATGCAAACAACTATGAGAAGAGTAAGTACAATTTTCTTCATTAATACCTCCAAGAAATTTTTTATTTTATTAAAATCTGTAATTATTATTTGACTAGCGTCATTTTTTTTGTTTCAATATTGCTTTCGGTGGTGATCGAGTAGAAGTATGTTCCGCTCGAAAGATCAGCTCCCTGAAAATTCACTGAATAATAGTCTGCTGTTCTGAGTTCATTATTTATAAGTATAGATACAAGCTTACCGGATACATCATAGATCTTTAAGCTTACTCTTGTATCAACGGGAATTGAAAAATTTATTTTTGTATTTGGATTGAATGGGTTGGGATAATTTTGTGACAGTTCAAACTTGTCGGGGATTCCAATCAGAACCTCGTTTTGCAAATTCATATACTCAAAATTCCCGTTAAAATCCTGCTGCTTAAGTCTGTAATTATATGTCCCGCTCGGTAGATTATTATCTTTATGTGAATAATTTCGTACTTCAGCAGAATTCCCGTTCCCCGCAATAAAACTGATCTTGGTCCATTCTCCATTTGCATTTTTTCTTTCAACATCGAAACCATTGTTGTTTGTTTCTGTCAGCGTTGCCCAGTTAAGAGTTACATTATTTCTTGAAATCACCGATGTAAATGATGAAAGCTCGACAGGCAGAGGCCCGTTGTATCCACCAACATTGATAACACCCGCATTTTGATTTTGAGTATTAACCACACCCGTATTCACATTATCCCATACAAGATTTGGCATTTGATTTTGTAGAATATCAAATGCTACTGTTACTATCAACTCACCATATCCAAACATACCGGGATCTGTAGTCAGCGTATCACCGGGACCACCGGCATAAAATATCTGGATTCCTATACGGTTGGGGCTTGATACATAATTCTGAAATGACTGCATTGAATTGTATGAATTCGTAATGCTACCCACAGTATATTTAGGATTAACATTTGAAATCACTGCGTTACTGAGAAGCCCAGCATTAAATTTAATCCAATATGAAGTACTGCCCATTCGGAATGCAGGTACACTGGTTTTCAATGAATAAATATCAAAACTGAATTGTGTTCCGTTATTGAACAACCTGAAATTCGTAAGTGTATTTGTGACCGTATGTTGCGCATTAACGTTAACAACAAAAGCAATTACGATTAAAAAGTGTATAATAAATTTCTTCATGACTCTTATGTTTTAGTATTTCAAATTATTGTTTAGGGGTAATTAGGAACATTTGAAAACTTTCCTAAATTAAATGTAATAAATGAATAATCCGTCGCGGAAACAATTCCATTCATGTTAACATCACCAAGATTATAATTTGCCTGAGTCAGATTACCAGTTACAACCTGATAATCGGAAGCAGAAATAATAAAGCTTTGGTTTGGATCACCGGCATACATTCCAAAGAATCCTCCGGACAATGACGCTGCGTCTCCGCCAAAATACTGACTAAGACTTGTTGTGAAATTGAACAATGAACTCGTGTTACTTAAGCTTTGAGAAGTTGCAGACATTACAGGCAAATGATTTCTGTGTCCGACAACAATAAAATAATTACCCGGGGTAACACTCGGCGTTTTGAGGGGACTAATTCCGTCGAGATCGACCACACTTCCATCAGATTTTACGAAACCGGCTCTCCTTCCACCTAATACAGGCGCTCCGTTTGATGTCTGTCTGAGCTCAACATATACCCAGTCAACAACTCCGGCAGGAATAGTTTGAACACTTTCAGTTCCCGGATAGTTAAACTGAGAATTATTGAAAGGCTGTGTCGTTGGAATTTGTCCGACTGTATTTAGTGAAGTTCTCATCACTCCTGCATTAAGATAGGTTCCTTGCAATAATATTTTGAGATTTACCAAAGTATTTGAACCACCTATACAGTTTAAAGCTCCACCTGTAAATTCACCAAAAGAATTAATGTTATTAGTTGTAAATGTATGAGTCAATGGATCGACAGGGGTAAACACATCAAACAAGAATCCATTCCATCTGGCACCGATAATATTTGCCTCGGTCCCAACTACATCAGAAGGAAGATATGTAAATTTTAAATTAGCGTTAAAATTAGAAATACCGAAAGATGTTACATCCCAATATCTGTTGAGATAATCAGTAGCACATCCGTTTTGGGGATGCTTTGTATTGATTGCCCGAACGTCAAGATGTGAGGGTGATCCTAAAGTCCAGCTTGAAAAGAAAGCTAATACAGGTGAATATCCGCCTCTTCCCACTGTAAAATTAAATGCAGTAGGAGTATTACTTTCTAAGAATTTGACTAATTTTCCTAAGCCATTAGTATTTACATAGCTTGTTGCAGGATTAGGATTAAAGATTGTTGTCCTTGATCTTAAATTTAAATTGAAGCTATTTAGGGAAACCAAACCGTTTTGTAAAAATAACAGTCTTTCCAGCGAAAGATTATCTTTAATAAAGATTCCACCGGGTCTGTTAACATGAAGAGTTCTTAATCCACCTGTAACTGAAGGTACGCCAGTTGAAGTAACAGCAGCTCCTCCAAAGAACATATCTGAATTGCTTCCGCCGATAATTGATCCACCGGGAAGAATATCACCGTTTATTATAAGAGTATTGTGTAAACCAATGGATGTGTTACCGGGAATGTAGTTGTTAGCAACTGCAAAATCACTTCCCATAAAAAAGAAATTTGATACGGTAAGATTCTCAAAAGTTGTAAGACTTGGAGCATGTAAAAATCCTGCACCCGGAGAGATCAGTACAACATCATCATTAAGAATTGTTGTTCCTGTGATAGTTGTATTAGGGACGTTCCAGATCGTACCGCCTGTAGATGTTCCTGCCAGAGCTGTTGGAAGATCAGGAAAACTTACATTTGACTGATTTATAATTGAGAATGGTAAAGGATTTGCTACCCGTATAAAGTTTAAAGATGTTCTTACAAGATCAGTTGATGTAGCAAAATTAAAAGCAAAACCAAGTTGAGGAATAAAACCATTTGCAATTGCAGTATCGCTCATCGAAATTGTGTTTGGAGATTTTCCTATCACGGTAGTACCGGGTTTTATTCCCGCACCCTGAATGCCCATTCCTACAAATATTCCGTCTGTTGAAGGCATGAATGAAATGATGCTGTTTCCTACTGTCAGTAGACCGCCTGATATAACTGTCGTATCAGGAATTCCGCCGCCTTTCCATTTATTATTTGCAGCATTTATAGTACCGCCCTGATCAGTATAATTTACAAGTCCGTATATACCATAAGTGCTGAGATCGCATTTGTCAACAGTCATGGTTTTGACCTGTCGGTTAAATGCAATGTTTGTATCGCAATTTGTAAAAGTAAGACCTCTTAATAATACCGTATCAAGAGCAGCAGGGGGATTGAACAAATCATTTCTTGCCTGTATCCAAATACCGCTTCCCGGAGTATCTCTGAAGATTCTTGAATTTTTTATTGTAATGTTGGAGTAGTCAGTTCTGCTCAGTAGATTTATATCAATAGCGATACGGACATTACCTGATGGCATCTTTACAGAAATATTCTCAAAAACCGAGTTTTTCAATTTCTCAAAATAAATTGTATGTCCCTGGACCTGATTTGTAGGATTGTTATCAACAAAAGCGCAATGTGAAATTTCAACATTAGTTATTTCTCCGGGTGTCGTTCTTCCCTGAAAAGCAGCAACTCCGAAATATCCATTTGTATTAACAGTAGAATTTCTCATTATAAAGCCGTTCACATTTACAAACGTAGGAAAATAAATCCCGGAATAGGTGCTTCCGTTAAAATTACATGACTCTATTAAAACGTCGTTTACGATTGCCCCATTTATTCTCATTCCATTAACACCCGCTGCAGTTGTTGCCGTAGCAAACACATTCTCAAGAGTTACATAACTTTGTCTTACATCAATAGCATCACCTGAAGTAGAAGCAACGCGAAGATTTTTGAGGAACATTCTCGATGAAGAATTTCCACCTGTTGCAAGCAACGAAACTGTCGATGTAAAAATCGTGTTGACTGTCGGCGTTCCGCCCTTCCAGGCACCAATGACCGTTACTCTTTTTGTAAGATTAAATCCTGAGTATGTTCCTTCTGCAACAACAATATTATCCCCGCTTACGACTGAGGCATTGTCAATGGCTTTTTGGACTGTAAGCCATGGCGTGGAAATATTAGTCGCCTGTACAGGGCTTCGGTTGTCATTCCCCGTAGCTGCATTGACATAATATGTGGCTGAATTGGCAGTGTTTAAAAAAATTACAACTGTGCAAATTATTAAGATAAAATAGTGAAAAATTTTCATCTGCTTTTAAAATTAGGATTTAAAAAAGTTAGTTTATTTAAAATCTAAGTATATAAGAATATTTTCCGGATAACTGCGGAATATCTTTTTATGAGCTATTT
>JAWXBH010000036.1:0-17418 GCA_034439935.1 bacterium | reverse complement strand
TCCAAATAAATTTATGTTAATTCTGTTTTAAATTGGTGATAATATTTTTAATTCGTGATCATTAGTGAAATTCGTGGCAAGCTTTTTTCTTATTTTGGATGTGGCAAAATCTGCCAGTCTGATAATCTATTCTGATTGAGTTTAAAATTTAATTTTTGTAACTTGCATAAACCAATTTAATTAACCCAATTTTTCGTGAAATTAAAACTAAACGATATGTTTGGAAATAAATCCAAAGAACCGGTTTATAAGGAACCATCTTATTCCGAAGAAGTAAAAACTCCATCGAGAAATACCTCTCAGCCTCAGGAAAAAATCC
The DNA here is from genome assembly GCA_034439935.1 of bacterium. GTDB lineage: Bacteria > Bacteroidota > Ignavibacteria > Tepidaquicellales > Tepidaquicellaceae > JAGPCH01. Next base: position 17,099 of record JAWXBH010000036.1, on the reverse strand, counting down.
TGACGTTGATCAGTGAAGGATGTAAGTTTGAAGGTAATTTGTCTTCACCTTCTACCACTAAGATCGACGGTCATGTTGTTGGTAATTTGAGGGGTGAAAGCGGAATTATCATCGGAGAAAAAGGTGTCGTAGAAGGTAATGTAAACGCTGTTGATGTCATCATCTACGGTACTGTTAAAGGCAATGTTAAAGCTCATAAGCTTGAGCTTAAAAGAACCTGCACACTCGACGGTGATGTTAGTATTGAAGAGCTGTTAACTGAATCTGGTTCAAAATTCAATGGGACTTCCAAAATGGGTGACAGAACCAAAAGTAACATAATTGATATGAAGGTTGATATGAAAGAGAATGAAACTGATAATGAAATATTAATTCATTCAAACGATAAACCAAAGGAAAAACCTGTCCTTAAGTTCCATTAACTGATTTGTTAATTGGTTCATTGGTTGATTTGTTCACTCTTTCTGATATACAAATCAACCAATTAACACAGTTAAAATTTTAGCTGCTTACAAGTTTCATTTCAATATCTTTCTCCGAGCCGCCCCTGAGAATTTTCAGCTTCAGCAATTCACCTGCTCGCATATCATTTACAATAAATAACAGATCCTGCTCATTGTCTATCTGTTCACCGTTAGCTTCTATTATTACATCCTCAGGTCTGAGACCGGCATTGTCAGAAAGACCTCCGCTTTGAACATCTACGACAACTACTCCCTGCACCTTATCCATTTTTAGATACTTTGCGATCCTTTCATCGATCGCCTGGATCCTGAATCCAACATTAAAGTTTCTGTCAACCTTTCCATTGGACTTGATCTCCTCCATTATCTGCTTAACTCTGTTGATCGAGATGGAAAATCCAACTCCAATGCTGCCGTTGCTGTAGCCGCCGCCTGTAAAGATTATCGTATTCATACCGATGACATCTCCTTCAGCGTTGACAAGTGGTCCTCCTGAGTTACCCGCGTTGATTGAAGCATCCGTCTGGATCATATCCTTGTACACCTTTTTCCCATCTGCATTTACTTTCATATTGGTAGCGCTGACTACACCTACCGTTACAGTCGGCTTGTCATTTATTTCAAATAACCCGAAAGGATTTCCCAAAGCTATCACCCATTCACCTATAATTACATTGTCTGAATTTCCTAAATTCACATAAGGCAAATTATTTCGATCTATCTTCAGCAATGCAATATCACTGTTGGGATCCGCACCGATAAGCTTTGCTTCGACTTTCTGACCGTCAGTCATTGTAACGGAGATCTTTGTCGCATTACCTGCTACGTGATGGTTTGTGAGTATGTATCCATCGGGAGAAATTATGAATCCGGAGCCAAGTCCTTTCACAACTTGCTTTTGAGGTGGTCTGTCTCCAAAAAATTGTTTAAAGAAAGGATCATTGAACGGATCCTGAACTTCCCTTACTTCTTCAACATTTATTCCGACGATAGCCGGAGAAACTTTCTTTACTGCCCTTGTTATTGCAGTCTCTCTGGTTTCGGAAATGTTTCTGTTGCTCTCATCAATTTTATTCTGTACCTGAGCAATGTTTTTGTCAGGTCCCGGATTGCTTCCTTTTAAAAAATATTTTCCGAGAACCATACCTGAAGTCAAAACAAGCAATACTGATAATACTATTAAGATCTTTTTACCGGTCATTGATTTTTTTTGCGGAAAATTATTCTGTTCCATTGTTAAATTAAAAATGTTTTCTGATTTCATATCTAATTTTATCTTTGTTTATTAAGCTATACGATTCTATTTTTTCAAATGTTTCTTTACTTTCTGATAAATAGCTTCCCTGTCGATCTTGAATTTGCTCATTAGCTCCGAAGCAATGATGCCGCTTTCACCAAAGGTATCATCGATAGCAATATGGTCCATCCTGGTGGGATGATCAATCGCAAGAACTTCCGCTACAGCACCAAACAAGCCGCATGTCCATTGATGATCTTCACAGGTGATTATAAGTCCGGTTTCTTTCGCGCACTTTACTATTGTTTCTTTATCTATTGGTTTAATAGTATGCATATTCACGACTCTCGCCTTTATGCCGTCTTTCTTCAACTTCTCAGATGCAACTATCGCTTCCCACACAAGCAGTCCGCTTGCAATCAATGTAACATCATCTCCGTCTACAAGTGTATCGGCTTTTCCGAATTCAAACGGAGCATCCATTGAAGTAAAGTTAGGTGATTTTTCTCTGTAAAATCTTATATAAAAAGGACCCATTGTATCAATGGCAAGTCTTACTGACCTGTATGTCTGATTATAATCACACGGAGTAATTACGTTCATATTCGGAAGTACTCTCATTATCGCAACATCTTCAAATGATTGATGCGTAGCGCCGTCAGGTCCTACGGTAATGCCGCAATGTGAAGCGCATATCTTTACGTTCATTTCACTGTATGCAATGGACTGTCGTATCTGATCGAACGGTCTGCCCGTAGCAAATTCACCATAAGTAGAAGCGATTGGAATTTTACCGACCAATGCAAGACCGGCAGCCGTTCCCATCATATCCTGTTCAGCTACACCAACTGAAATAAACCTGTCGGGATATGCATCACGGAAAAGGTTTGTCTTTACCGATCCCGAAACATCTCCACCTAATACTACAATGTCAGTGTTTTCTTTTCCCGCGTCAACCAGCGCGTCAGCAAAGCCCTGCCTTGTTTCCTTCAATTCCGGCTCTTCGAAATTAAACTTCATATTTATTTTGTATGATTTTTTTATGAAAGACAAAAATACTTTTTATAAATAAGGTTTTCAAATGATTAATTTAGATTTGTGATAGTTAAGATTCACATCCGTCCAAAAATAAGGAAAAAACTTGCCACGAATTTAACGAATGATCAGGAATTAAAAATATTATCACTAATTTTAAAAACAGAATTAACATAAATTTATTTGGTCAGCATAAGTATATCTTCAAGGTTATTTAAAGGTTGATTTTAAAGATTCGATATTGGTGCAAAAAAATTACCAAAACAGATTGAATTTAAAATCGTTTAATTTTTTCAAAAACATTTTGGACAGCACTGCTTAAAATTCATAAGAATCATAAGATTTATGATATCTAAAAAACTGCGGCAGATCAAAGACTCTATTCTTCAATCTACCGCATATTATATAATTTCTTAAAATCTAATTACACTAGTTGATCTTCGTTGCTATCCATTCGTTCACAACCTTCTCAAGCAGCGGAAGCGATATCGCGCCGTTCTTTAGAACTGTATCATGAAATTCTCTGTCATCAAATTTATCACCGAGCTTGTCTTCAGCTCTCTTTCTTAACTCTTTAATTTTAAGCTCACCTATCTTATAAGCAAGCGCCTGACCGGGCCAGGAAATATATCTGTCAATTTCAGATTGAAGATCCTGATCTGATGTCGGAGTATATTTTTTCATATACTCAAATGCCTGTTCACGCGTCCATTTCATATCGTGAATTCCGGTATCAACCACCAGTCTGCAAGCTCTCCACATTTCAAACGTCAGCGCACCATACATTTGATAAAGATCGTCATACATTCCGGTTTCATATCCCAGACTTTCCGAATACAATCCCCATCCTTCAACGAACGCAGTCTCTCCGAGATTCTTTCTGAACTTCGGCATGTCTTTCAGCTCCTGCGCAATGGATATTTGTAAATGATGCCCCGGAACTGCCTCATGCATTGCTAGCGATGTCATTGTGTACTTCGGTCTCGCCGATAGATTATATGTATTCACATAAAAATATCCCGGACGTGATCTGTCTTCCGGAGCGCTGTAATAATAAGCTGCCGGAGCTGACGGAGCTCTGAACTCTTCCATCTCCCTCAGGTCATACTTTGCCTCAGGCAGTCTTCCAAAAAGCTCCGGAAGCTTTCTATCGACTTTCTTTAATATCTCCCTGAAGCCATTCATAAGATCTTCCTTGTTCTTATAATAGAACTGTTCATCTGTCTTAAGAAAATTATTGAATTCATCTATCGTACCTTTAAATCCGGTTTTCTCTTTCACCTTTTCCATTTCCGCCTTTATCCTGTTCACTTCACTCAGTCCAAGCTCATGAACTTCCGCCGCTGTAAGGTTCAGCGATGTATAATCCTTCACCGCGTTCTCATATCTTTCCTTTCCATCAGGCATTGACCACACACCTGCATCAGTTCGGCACTTCGGAAGATATTCATCTCTTACAAACTCATGTAATTTTTTGAATGAAGGATTAATAGTTTTTTCAATTATTTCCTTAAGCTCTTTTGATACGATCTGTTTCTCTTCAGGAGAAAGCTTGTTCTCATTATTTATGACTGAATAGAATATTGATTTATCCGGTTCGACATTCATCACTGCTTCCATCTGCGGGAGCGTCTGCTCCATAATAAACACAGGCGGCATTTGTCCTGCGGCAATACCTTTTCTCATGTTGGCGATCTCATTGTCAACAATTCCCGGAAAAGCGTTTAACCGCTTGAAATATTTTTGATATTCATCATAGGTCGATGTTGGCTGGATATAAACTAACTGCGGAAAATTGATGTGTACACCCCACTGCTGACCCATTGGCATATAATACCATTTGAATTTTTCATTCTCTATCGATTCCTCAAGACTGGATTTAAACAAGTCGTAGTTAAGCTTGTTATCATAGTTCAAAGAAGCGTAGTCAATAGTCTGAAGCTCTTGCAAAAATTGTCTTGTAGTATCGTATGATGCAAGGATCGCCGTCTCGGAATTGTCAGAAAGCAGATCATCGTAGCGATGGTCTCCTTCATAGGTTGCACCTTCGGGACTTGAACGGAGATTATACTCGTCATATTTTTTGAAGAGTGAATTTAATTGATCATTTGAGTCTTCAGGTTCGGAATTAAAGGTAAATGACATGGCTGTTATGAAAATTGAAATGAGTAATGCATATTTCATATAATATTAATTTAATTTTAAGAATAGACTCGGTTACGGATTCTTATTGAATTTGTTAATGGAAGAAAATTTGCTTCATTCCAAATTAACTTAAATTAAATTAAAAACCTCTTTCAAAAAAAATGAAAGAGGTTATAAGAAATTTTACATAACCAAAGCTCAAACAAAAAAAGATCTACGGTCTTATTAAAGAAACAAAATTGATCGAATTATTATAAGCAATGACAATATCCTGTGAATCAACAAAGTCATCACCATTGCAGTCGGTACGAACATATCCGGAAGTAAAATTGATCTGATCATTATTTATATCGATCAGATCTGACACATCTATATCACCGCTTTGCTCTACGTCGCCGCTGAAAATTGCGAATTCAACCGGCGCTGCATCGACTTGTTTCATGTTGCTTCCGAAGGATTTAGAAGCAGCAGTTGTAAAATCATAACTGAGAGCTGATGCTGTAAATTGCTGACCGGGTGAAGCACTCCATGTTTCCAGTCCATTTCTGTGTTTCAATCTTATGTAATAATTCACACTATTCACTGCATTTGCAAAAGTAACTGATCCGGTACCTGTTGTAGATAAATATGTCAACGCGGAATCAACTACTGAATAAGGTGAGGAGTTAGTGTGTAAATAAACTCTCATAGTATCCCTTACCATCAGGTTTGTTGAAGCTGTATAAAATCCTTCGATGAGAGCAGTGATGTTCAGGACAGGTAATGCCTGTACATTAATAAGATTGTTGCCTGTTGCAATCTGACCATCAGGATTTGTGACAGTAATATTTTTAAATCCGGCAGGAGAGCCGACTGTAGAAATATTTAATGTAACCTGTGTAGGAGAGTTGAATGTAATGCTGTTAACAGTGACTGAACCGGATATCGAAGCTGCTATATGGTTTGCAAATCCGGGACCTCCTGCATCTGCACCCGGATCAAAAAACTCAGAACCCGAAACTGACGTCCCTGTTATAATAATATTTACTGACGGCTGACCTGTAAGAATGTTTGTAACATTTGAAGATACGGGAGTCGCAGGCAATGGAGCTTTTAACTGACTGACTCTCACACCCCAGGAATTCGCAGCGTCACAATATTCCTGGAAGGTCCAAATGGTCATATCATCATTTGGGTCAACACAAGTCTGCGAGTAATCACCCCATCTCTGCGGATTGGCTGCCTCGACATTATAACCGGTAGAACTGCTTTGTACCAATAAAGCTGATTGAGTAGTACCCAAAGCATCAGTTCTCAATCTTCCTGCTGCATAAATTTCCGCACGCCTGCCATTACCTGCAGTCGAACTCGAAATTCCCATGTGTCCCTGTCCCGTCATTGCGACACTCGGTATGAAATAATATCTGGGATTTGTAACTGCATTATCAAATAATGTTCCTGATTGATTTAAGGAAGGTGTCGTCGTCAGATTTGTGATCTCATACCATCTTCCGGCGTCCCTGCTACCTGAAGTGGAACCCACACCTGAAGTGTTTACTTCAATATTATGTGCGGTCCACAATGAAACCGTGTTAGTTATTTTATTCCTGTGGATCATAGCAGCGAAAAGTCTGTCATCCAGTGCGTCAAGCCGGTTGCTTGATCCGTTGTGTGGCACTGTTTCCGGAAATACAGTTGTAGGTACAGTAATATTTAAGTTACCGGAAATTGAAGGCACGCCACCTGGATTTGACACTCTTTTGATTACAAGCAAACTGAAAGCCAGATTATCAACGCCGATAAAAAATCCCTGATTAGCGGATGGATCATCATTATCAACTCCCTGCGGAGTTAAAATTCCTGCTCCTCCACCACCATTCATAAGAATAAAAGAAGCAACAGTTAATGTTCCGGAATTTAGATTTGCTTTGTTGATCACATAACCATTCGTTCCAATAAATGAAGTAAGCGCAGCATTAAACATATTTACTCCAATGTACAATGCGTTGTTATCAACTCCGAGTGTTGGATAATCAGCGAATCCATTCAGCACTCCGCCTGTATTAACAGTAAACTGAAAGAAAGTGAAGCTGGATGAAGATGTTATTATGGGACCTGAACTCACTGCTATCAATACTCTGTTTGGAGCAGCCTGAACATTTATTATGACGACATACCATCTTGAAGTAAGTCTGTCGTATCTGATATGAGGATCAGAAGTACCTGACCCGTTTCTGACTGAATTAAAGAAAACATCCATATCAGCATTCAACCCTCCAAGTACTCCTGCTTTACTGTAGACTCTGATCCTTCCATTAGCGCAAACAAGGACCTGAGTGGGTCCGACATCTCCCTGTGAATCAGGCGGTATATAACCTGAAGAGGAAATGTTCATGCCTAAAAAGTTTGTACCAACAGTTTGCGGAGCATCAGTTTCTCCCTGGATCACTTTTTTCTGGTCATCGGATTGCAAAGGCCACTGTGAAACATCGGGTGCATTGGGGTTCTGCATCTTCTCCTTTCTTTCCAATTCAAATTCGGGATTGGTTCTGGGTTTTGGTTTGGAATAATGATCGGCAGGAAGCATCGCTTCCTGATCCATTATTTCCTGTACTGTCATTGTTATTCCCGGTTCTCCGTTAATTGGGAAAGCTGTAGTTACTGAATCCTGTATTGAAACTGTCTGAAACTGGTTCCATTCAGGTGATATGATCTGACGATCTGTATTTTCATTGAAGGTACCGGAAACAAATGAAACAGATACAACAGTAAACAGAACTATTGCAAGCAAATAGTAAGTTTTATTACTTTTGCCCTCAGGGTTGTGTAATTTTTTCATAATGAAAATTAAGTTTTAGGAAAGATTACTTTTTGAAATTGTTTCGTGAGTAAAATATTACAGGGAAGTGTGAATCTCATAACAATGAAATTCATTTAGTTTAAAAATTAACAATATTCAAAGCTCCCTTCGATGAATAGTATTCTATTATTTTAAACAAAACAGATACCGTTTGCATTTTCCAATAATTATTGTGTATACAATATAATTTTTATTTCTCTAATATATTGTGATAATTGCTATCTCGGGGAACGGGTAAAAAATCCTCACATAAAATGTATTAATTAATTTATTTAAAGAATTGATTCTTTTATGTAAAATTGCATAAATCATATTTAAAACTATGGCATTTGAATCAGACAAAACAATGTTCGAGATCTACCGCGAAAAGGAATTCAATAAAAAATTTCGTGTGGTGTTTTATACCGAGCTTACCGAGCACAACAAGGAAACCGAGATCAACAGGGCTTTGAACGGAGACACAATTTTTGACGGCTTTCTGAAAGACAATAATAAAGAGAACGGAAAGGGTGTCATTAAGGATCTGCTGAGGGAGATGAATTCAAATCAGGCAGGGTTCACAAAAGAAGAAATTAAAAACCGTTTAAACGATTTTCTCGGATAAGATCTTTTTAATGCTAACGGCAATCCTTTCCTCCTCAATGTTTTTCATGCATACGAATGTTCCGATGGGGCATTTATTACCGCCATGAATGCTGCACGGTCTGCATTTAAGACCATTCGTTTCAATGATCACATCTTTTTTTCCATAAGGATAAAATCCAAATTGCGGAATTGTAGCTCCAAACACAGCGATCACGGGTGTTCCCACTGCGTCAGCAATGTGAAGCGGAGCTGAGTCGTTTGATACAAGCAGGGCGCTTCTCTTGATTATTTCTGCAGATTCGAGAATGCTAAAGTTTCCCGCGGCATTAATTATATTTCTGTTTATTGATTTTTTTTTAATAAAGCTACAATACTTTTCATCATCTTTTCCCCCGATCAGAATTATCCTGAACTCATTTTCACTTAAGAGATCACAAAGCTTTACAAATTTTTCCTCCGGAAATCTCTTTGTAAACCATACCGAACCCGGAGCAACAGCAATTATTTTTTCCTTCTGATCAATTTTATTTTCTAAAAAGAATTCATTAACCTTAGTTTCTTCTTCAGTCCCCGGAAACAATTCCGGCTGAATGATGCTGTCTTCAATAATGCCCAGCGGTTCGAGCAGTTTCAGGTTCCTCTGAATTTCATGACTACTGCCAAAGTAAGATACCCTGTGCCTGTACAAAAATGAGAAAGAGGATGTGTTAAATGAAATTGTATTACGGGCTTTCGAGAAGTAGCTTATCATTGATGACCTGAATGAACGGTGTGGTGAAATTATCACATCATACTCATTGCTCTTAAGAGTCTTTATAAGTTCATCAAGACTTCGGTTACCGGAATTCCTTTTATCATAAACGATCGTTTCATTTATGAAAGGATTATTTTTTAACAGACCGGAGGTTTGCGGAATGCATAGAAAATCTATTTTTGATTTGGGAAATTTTTGGTTAAGCACCTGAACAAGAGGCAATGTAAGAATTACATCTCCAAGAAAAGCTGTTTGTATGATCAGTATTTTACCGTACATTATTTTTTCCTGTGCTTAAATCTTTTATGAAGCCATAACCATTGCCCCAAATCCTTTCTTATTACCTGTTCAAACATTGTCTGAATTCGTTGTGTTAAGAGTCTCACTGAATTTTCGTCTTCGATTTGAATGTCATCATACTCTACTTTTTCAAATTTTATGGTATAACTGTAATCAATATTTCTCACACCGTTAGCGATCAGAAGTTCAGGTCTGTTTCTTAACGCAATCTTCGCAGGTCCTGAAAATGCCGGCACTTTCATTCCAAAAAAATCAATATAAACTGAATAATCCGGATGAGCCGACTGGTCTATCAGAAAGCAGACTGTTTCATTGCTCAATAATTTTTTGAAAATGTTTTTCAGCGAAAACCCGATCTCAATGATGTCATTCCCTGCAAGCTTACGGTATTCGTTTATCTTATCATTCAGTCCCCGGCTTGCCTGAACCTTTGCAATTATACTGAGTGGGTCATCAAATACTTTAGCATACGCGTAAGCCATTAGCTCCCAGTTTGAATAATGTCCGCTCAGAATAAAGATACCTTTATTTTTTCTTTTACCTTCGGTGACAAGTTCATGATTCTCAAAATTAATAAAATTATTGAGAAGCTTTCTGTTTAACTTTGGCAGGTATAAGAATTCCGTAAGGTTAATTCCGAGGTTAATGTAGCTTTGTTTAACAATGTTTTTTTTCCAGCGAATGTCTTTTTCAGGGAAGCAAAGGTCGAGATTATCGAAGGCTACTTTCTTTCTGATAGGAAGAAGATAAAAAAAAATAATCCTGTCAGCTTTCCGAGCCTCTGAATTATTTTGATGGGGAACAAGCGGACAAAGAGACCTGACACTGAAAATATTATTAAACTTATTTTGTCCGTCACAGTTGTCGTGATGAATTTTGAATTTTAGTGGACTACCGGTTCACCGAATAATGTTGCCGAGTTGGCACGATCGATTCTGACATCGATCATATCACCTACCTTAAAGCACTTTTTATTAATAAGCTCACCGGTTTCATTTACATATAAAATCTCTTTCGGCACAATTGCCACTTTATTACAATCGGTCCTTGCCATAAAAAAATCTTCAGACTTCTTGCTGCGTGACTCAATCAAAACCCTTTGGGTAGTACCGATCAGTGATTTATATATTTCAGTGGATATCTCTCTCTGTAGTGTGATAATTTCTTCAAGCCTTCTTTTTTTTGTGTCACCATCAATATCATCCTTCATCTGAAACGCTTTTGTATTCTCCCGCGGGGAATAAACAAACGTATATGCAAGGTCATACCTGACATTCTTAACAACATCAAGCGTCATCTTATGATCCTCTTCTGTTTCACCGGGAAAGCAGGAAATAATATCGGTGGAAAGTCCGATCGTAGGCATCATCTCTCTCGACTTCAGCATTACATCCATATAATGAGAAACCGAATATAACCTGTTCATTGATTTTAAAACCGTGTCTGATCCAGATTGTATCGGAAGGTGAATGTATTTACAGATGTTATCATACTCCGCCATTGTTTCAAGCAGTTTAGTCGAAAGATCATAAGGATGTGAAGTCGTATATCGTAATCTCATATCAGGAACTGCAAGAGCAACTGATTTGAGCAGATCCGGAAAATCATGATCTTCAAACTTATATGAATTTACATTTTGTCCGAGAAGCCATATATCTCTTACTCCTTCGTCATGCAGTTTTTTGGCTTCATCTACTATGTTCGTAAGCCGGCGGCTTCTTTCCCTTCCGCGTGTGAACGGCACTACGCAGAAAGTACAGAACTTGTCGCATCCTCTCATTATAGATATCCAGGCTGTCGTTCCTTCCCTTCTCAATGGTACAATGTCATCATAAGTCTCGATCCTTGAAAGCTTTACCGCAATACCCTTCTCTCCATTATCGATCGCGTTGTCAATAAGCTCAGGGACTTTTCTGTATTCATCCGGTCCGACAATTACATCAACGATTTTCTTTTTATCGAGCAGATCTTTTCTTAATCTTTCCGCCATGCATCCCAGAATTCCTACAACCAGTTCAGGATTTGCTTTCTTATATTTTTTCAGATCATCTAATCTCTTATAAACTTTATGTTCGGCATTCTCCCTGATGCTGCACGTATTTAGCAGTATGACATCAGAATCCTGTATGTCAGAAGTTTCATTGTAACCGGAATCACTCAGCACGCTCAACACAATTTCCGTATCGGAATAATTCATCTGGCATCCGTAAGTTTCAATATAAACTTTTCTGATATTGGAATGCTTATTGAAATTTTTTCTAGCAGCGGGTCCGGTATTATTATTTAATATAAGGTTTGTAATTTCCAATTAGTTGACGGTATAAATTTTTAAGTCCCGGACTGTAAGGTAAAATACTTGTCCGGTACAAACAGATGATTTAAGAGTAACTCGTAAGAACAATTCCGCATTACCCAACGGCGCTCCGGTTTGAATTTCTCTTGTACTGTTTATAAGATCCCTGTTCTCAAGATTGACAAGATTGGTCTGGATCCCGTTTTGCTCATAAAAAATACTAATGCTGGAAAGATCAGCGTCGGACATTCCGTTAAATTTAAATTTAAGTGCATTAGCATTATTAAAATCAAAATTTCCCAGGCTGCGTGTCCTTACCTGAACTGCCGAGCAGTCTCCACCGAGATTTTCAAGGACACCGTCTAGCTGAAGCAATAATGTTTCACTCGCTTCATTCGGCACCATGGAATTCTCCTTACATGAAAAGAAGACCATGCTCAACGCTATAAATAAGAATCCTAAATTTAATTTCATGATTTAATTATTTTGAATGGTTGCTTTAATTTTTTTACTGCAAAATTCTTTAACTACTTCCGCAATTCCCTTTGCATCCAGCTTAAGTTCTTTATGAAGCTCTTCCGGCTTTGCGTGCTCAATGAACCTGTCCGGAACTCCATGCAGCAATATTTCATTTTTCAGATTATTCTGAACTGCAAATTCCGCAACAGCACTACCGAAACCTCCTACAATTGTATTGTCCTCAACAGTAATAATTTTATCAAATCTTGAAAAGACATCAAACAAAAGCTCGCGGTCAAGCGGCTTCACAAATCTTGCATTAATAACTTCTACATTCAATCCGTCAGCTTCGCAAAGTTCGGCGGCTCCCATCGAATTATGAACCATGTTTCCGATTGCAATCACAGCTACGTCCTTACCCTCTTTCACGATCTCACCCTTACCGATCTCCATTTTTTCAAAATCCCCTATCTTAACACCGAGCGCATTGCCTCTTGGGTAACGCATCGCAATAGGACCACGCTTATATTGTGTCGCGGTATAAAGCATGTTGCGTAATTCATTCTCATCTTTTGGCGCCATGATCACAATTCCCGGAACGAGCCGGAGATATGTAAGATCGAATACACCATGATGGGTAGCCCCGTCAGCACCGACAAGTCCGCCTCTGTCAAGAACAAATATGACAGGTAATTTCTGTATCGCGACATCGTGAATGATCTGATCGAAAGCTCTCTGAAGAAAAGTTGAATAGATCGCGGCAACGGGTGTAAAGCCCTCAGTCGCAAGCCCGGCGCAGAATGTAATTGCATGCTGCTCGGCAATTCCTACATCGAAATATCTTTCAGGAATTTCATTTTGCATGAAGTTCAGACCGGTACCATCAGGCATCGCTGCATTGACAGCAATTATCTTATCGTCTTTTTTCGCAAGCTCAACAAGTGCCGTTCCGAAAATTTTTGTATAAGTCGGGGCAGCGGCTTTTTTATGTTCAATGCCGGTAGTCTTATCAAATGGATTAAGAGAGTGAATTTTCTGCGGATGATCTGTCGCATAAGACGGTCCTTTACCTTTTTCGGTGATCGTATGAATTAATATAGGACCTGACATCTTACTTACTTCTTCAAATATCTTTACAAGATTAACAACATTATGACCGTTGACCGGACCAAAGTATCTGAATCCAAGTGCTTCGAAAAGCATACCGGGAGTTAAGACACCCTTCAATCCGCCTTCAACCTTCGCGGCTACACGTCTGAGTCTGTCACTTGTCTTTTTATCAAGTACATCGGTGAGTTCCCATACCTTACTTCTGAATCTGTTAAAAGTATCGTTAGTAATAAATTCATTAAAATAGTTTTGGAGTGACCAAACATTCGGCGCAATCGACATTTTATTATCATTCAATACAACTATAATATCTTTTTTTAGTAATCCTATATTATTCATCGCTTCGTAAGCCATTCCTCCGGTCATTGAACCGTCGCCTATTACCGCTATGACTTTATTTTTCTTTTTTAAAAAATCTCTTGCAGTTGCAATCCCAAGTGCAGCGGAAATTGAAGTGGTCGCGTGACCTGCTCCGAACACATCATACTCACTTTCCTCTCTTTTCAAAAAGCCGCTTATGCCGCCTTTCTGTCTTATGGTTTTGAGCTCATGCTTTCTTCCGGTCAGGATCTTATGTATATAGCCCTGATGTCCGACATCCCACACGATCCTGTCGTCGGGAGTGTTGAAAACATAATGCAGCGCGAGTGTCAATTCACATACTCCGAGTGATGCTCCGAGATGTCCTCCGATCTTGGAAATTGTATCAATAAGAAATTCACGTGTTTCATCAGCAAGTACTCTCAGATCCATAAGATTCAGTTTCTTGAGGTCGATAGGATAGTTTATGTCCTTCAGATACTTACTTTTTTCTAGATCATAATCTTTCATTTTTTGGTTTAATTCTTTGCTTTAAATATACTGTATTTAATTATCTTGTTCAGTGCTAATTTTTTCGATTACAAGTTCGGCTTCACTGAGTTTGCTCCTGCAGATCTTCAGTAATTTCAATCCTTCCTGGTAATGCTTTATGATCTCTTCAAGCGAATAATCTTCAATGTCATTTTCCAGCTTTACCAGAATTTCTTCAAGTCTTTTGAATGATCTTTCAAAAGAAATATTCTCTTCGTTAACGGCAGTATCTTTTTTATTTTTCAATTTAATTTGTATGAATTAAAAATCTATTTTATAATTTGTTCCTTCATCTTTAATAACCGCTTCCACATCGCCGTCAAAGAAAGTAATGCCTACCTTATCTCTGTCCTTAAGTAATTTTTTACTGTTAATGATCTTATCCTTCTTTGTAATAATAGTGTAACCTCTTTTTAAAACCATCTCCGGACCTAGACTATTCAATAGTTTCTCATTTGAATCAAGCCGCGCTTTCAGTTTCAGTAATTTACTCTTAAGACAATCTGAAATTCCCTTATCAATGTCATCAATACGTAATTTATATTCATTGAGGATGTCCATTGGTTTGTTAAAGTAATAATTGGTTGAAATGTTATTCAGTATCTTCTTTACTCTGTTGAATTTTTCTCCGGTAATTCCCTTAAGATCTTCAGCATATACGTTAAGCCTTTTTTTCAATTCAAGGATATCGGGAAAGATCATCTCTGCTGCTGCAGAAGGTGTCGGAGCCCTGAGATCGGCAACGAAATCACTGATGGTAAAATCAATTTCATGACCGACTGCCGAGACCACCGGCAACCCCGATCTGAATATTTCCCTTGCGACAATCTCTTCATTAAAGCACCACAGATCCTCAATTGAACCTCCGCCTCTTGCAAGAATGATAAGGTCAAGTGAGCTTTGGTCGCTTGCAAAGAATTTGTTGGCTTTCTTTATCGAAGATGAAATGCTTTGTGCGGCTCCCCTTCCCTGCATTGAAGCATTAAATAGGTACAGCTTAACTAACGGATATCTTTTATTAGTGACTCTGATAAAATCCTGTAGCGCAGCACCGGTTTCGGAAGTAATAATTCCGACTCGTTCAGGAAAATCAGGCAGCGGCTTTTTATGAATGACATCGAACATTCCTTCTGCAAAAAGCTTCTGCTTTAATTTTTCAAAAGCTACTTGGAGCTCTCCTTCACCTGCGGGCTGCATTTCAAAAACATCGATCTGATATGTTCCTTTGCTCTCATAGACAGTGACCCGTCCTTTTACAATTACCTTCATGCCGTTCGAAGGAGTAAATCGCAAAAGCTGATTCTTCGAGCTCCACATGTTAGCGCTTACCTGCGCCTTATCATCCTTTAATGTAAAATAAAAATGTCCTGAGCTGTGATGCTTGAAATTTGAGATCTCACCGATGACATTGACAAAATTAAATTTTGCTTCAAAATGTAATTTTACTTCGCGCGTGAATTCGGATATAGTGACAGGCTCCTGCATAACTTAAAATAATGTTAAAAGTAAAAAGTAAAAAGTTGAAAGTTTGTAAAGAGTTTGTAACACCACTGAATATCGACATTACAAGTATAGAATTCAGTAATGAATTAACTGGATGGGCAGGTACACAGTATCAAATTTATAAAACCACAAATGGAGGTAAAAACTGGTTAATTCAAAATAGCACAGATTTAGGGGTTATTTATAGCTTATGGGCTTATAATGACAATTTGATTTGGGGATGTGGAAATGGCGGAAGGATATGGCATACTTACAGAGGAGCAGATACAACAACAAGTATTTACTCTACTCCGACACTAATTACTGAAAACTTTATTTTGAATCAAAATTTTCCAAATCCTTTTAACAGTACAACCATTTTTAAATTTCAAATTAAGAATAACGGAGTTTATAAATTGGAAATCTACAACAGCATTGGACAAAAATTAAAAGAAATTTTTGAAAGTAATTTTGTAAGTGGGAGTTATGAAGTTTTATTTGATGCAACTAATCTTAGCTCAGGAATATATAATTATAAACTAACCGGAGATAAAAATTCTCAAACTAAAAAATTTGTATTGATAAAATAAAATTTCAGATGATAAGAGCGCCATAGAGATAATACAGTATGTTATTTTTATAAACAGAAAGAGGGTGCTACAATTAATTTGCGACCAGGCAAAATTTATTGTTAATAGACATAGTCTATTACAGCCCTCTTTCAATTTTAGAAAAATTAATCTTATAACTTATGAAAAAGCTTATAAAATATCTCTATATATATTCAGTGCTTTCATTTATTTTTTGTAAGTTAATCTATTCCAAAATTATCCAAACCCTTTTAATCCAACTACAAAAATAAAATTCGGAATCCCCGAAGATAATTTTGTTACTATAAAAATATATGATATTGCAGGTAAATAAATATTTGTTTTTATAAATGAATTTAAGACATCCGGAAGATATGAAGTTACTTTCAACGGCAGTAACTTCGCGAGCGGTATATATTATTATAAAATCAAATCAGGAGAGTTTGAGTCGATAAGGAAGATGATCCTTATAAAGTAAAATCAGAAAATTCCTGTTTTCCGCTGTGTCCCCGCAGTTAAGGTTTTCGTTAATTAAATAACACTCTGCGGGAAACACAGTGGAGACGGGAAAGTTTGTAAAGTTTGATAGAAACCTTTTGAAGATCTAAATCGTCTAAACTTAAAAAATAAGTTAGTCTTAATTAAACAAATAATATAAATAAGAAAGGACAGTAATATGTTTTAAAAAAAAATTACTTTTATTAGCCGCCATTGAGATACTTTCAAGTTCGGAATGACTTTTACATTTTGATCATCAGATTATCAGGATCAAAATTATCAGATTATCAGACTTGCCCCCAATCTTTAAGGCGGGTTGTTGAGATTGTCAGATTTAGACCAGAGATGAATGATTACTCATTGATCATTGTTCATTGATCATTGTTCATTGATCATTGTTCATTGATCATTGTTCATTGATCATTGTTCATTGATCATTGTTCATTGATCATTGTT
>JAWXBH010000035.1:0-2775 GCA_034439935.1 bacterium | reverse complement strand
ATTTTATAATTAAATCATTCAAGACAAAGCAATGACGAAAAGACAAAGCACTGGCTATAACAGGCGTTTGGCAAAAAAGCGGGTTCAGTACTTAAATGAAGTTTTGTGCTTCGTATCAAGTTTTGTGGTGGCAGAAAGTTTAATGCTTCGAAAACCGCTTCTTCGCCAAGCGCCAAACCGTTATGCACAATTTTGGGGAGCATCCAACGAAAAATAACAAATGGAATTATATAAAAGAATTATTGAAATAGTTGACGCGAATCTGATTTACTGCCTGATTCCGATAATTCTGATTTTAATACTTGTCGAACTGATTTTCAAGAGCCGATTTGAGACAAGAAAAGTGCTGAATTTGATTCGCTGGACAATCATTGTTTATGCAATTATAACTTGGACTGCACCTTTAATTGGAATGACTCTCTATTCAGAAGAATCGACATTCATTAATCGTGCTACAGGACCATATAAAATTGCATATTGGATAATGTTCTTATCTGCTTTGATTTTACCATTCACATTGCTAATAAAAAAGTTAGCATCAAAATTCTGGTATGTGTTACTAATAGCATTTTGTATGAAAATTGGATTTTATTTTGAACGCTTCGTAATACTTACAACTAGTTTTCATCGAGACTTTCTGACCGAAAATGAAAACGATGAATTTATGAACTCACTTTCATACGGAATTGGAATGCTATTTATACAAGGAACTATAATTACAATTCTGACTTTAGGAATATTCGAAATAATTAAAAGAAAAAAAAACTGTGCATAACAGGCGTTTGGCAAAAAAGCGGTTTCAGTGGTTAAATGAAGCTTTGTGCTTCGTATCAAGTTCATTGCTGACAGACAGTTTAGTGCTTCGAAATCCGCTTCTTCGCCAAGCGCCAAAACGTTATGCCCAATTTTAAATGACAGCTACGACAGACATAGAACTTAAACAATTACTTCAAGAGTTGGAGAAAGACCCAACCAATCTTGACGTGATAAATTCTTTGGCTATTGGTTATTTTGAGAACTATGACCAAAAGACCGACAAAGAAGACTATGACTATTTTGAACAAGCGTATAACCTGAAAAAGACAGTTAAATCGACACATAATTTTGCTTGGTTTCTTTACTTTGAATGGTCTGAAATTGAATGGCTTTGGAAACAAGACAATGCAATCGAACGTGCGATTCAAATTCAAAAAGAATGCATCGATCTTAATCCAAAATTCTACTACCCATACTATCAATATGGATATATGCTGCTAGACCAAGAAAAGTTTGAAGAATCCATTCCTCTCTTTGACAAAGCTTACAATCTTGAAAAGCGCAGAGTCATTATTCACAATATCGGTTACTGCCATTTTCATATGGAGAATTTTCAAAAAGCTAAAGAATTTTTTACTAAATCAGCTACGGAGTTGGACATTGAAAATCTAAGCCTTTACAATCTTGCATTAACTGAGTGGAAATTGAACAATAAAGAACAAGTCAAATTCATTGCTGACAAATTATCAAGTCACATTGAGACAAATGTTCACGAAACAATTAGCGGTTACGAAATCGGACTTTTGTATTTTCTATTAGACGACTTACAAAACGCTTCTGAGTGTTTAATTAAACAAGGTGTTAACGGTATAGACTTGTTAGATTGGACTGATTTGTCTTATTCGCTTTATATGACTAACAATAAGTTGTGGCGTGAAAGAATAAATTATAGTATTGATGAACGGAAAAAATGGTGTAAAGAAATTATAAGTAACCACGAACATTGGAGCGAAGATACAGAAGAAGAGAAAAAAGAGCGGTTGACTCAATTAGAAAATGAAATTAAGATTAGACAAGAAATTTTAGCAAACGAAATGACAAAACCAATTCAAAACCTGACAAAAAGTTTATTGGATGAACATTGTGGTTGTTTATTATTTGACTGTAAAAGACACGAAAACAGAACGAATGACTAGAAAAACAGGGCATAACAGCACCTACAAAAAATTGGCGGTTCAGTGGTTAAATGAAGCTTTGTGCTTCGTATCAAGTTCAGTGCTGGCAGACAGTTTAGTGCTTCGCAATCCGCTTCTTCGCCAAGCGCCAAAACGTTAGCTACCATAATATTAGAACGAATTAAATGAAAAAAGTACTTATAGTTATTCTAACTTTTTTAGTTCTTGAAGGAATGGGTCAGGACTTAGATTTAAAAAAGCGCTACTCTTTTGCTAAATCATATTTTGGTGTAGACTTCAATTATTTTCATAATCTTCAACAAACTTCTTTCTTGAACGGACAAAACCAAATTCAAGAATTGAATAGGAATAATTTCATTTCACCCGCCATCAATTTTGGAGCAACACATTTTTGGGGCCATGCCGATTTATTTGTGTCCATTGCCACTTCATCAATAAAAATCAGACCTGATGCAGTAGATAACTCTATAAGATTTAGAGCTATTACAGGAATGCGAATTTTCCCTTTGGCAATCAAAGAGAAAACAATACGTCCATACCTTAGCTATAAGTTTGCCCCTATACGATTAAACCAAAGTAATTTACTAGGTGAAAATTATAGAAGAACGCAAGTAAAGTCAATATTGGGTGCAGGAATAGCTTACCAATCACCAAAAATTTATGCTTACTTAGGATATGAATTTATACCCAATAATGAAACAAATATCTACATATCCAGAACGCACACCGCAACTTCTGCTTTTCCAAAATCCCTTGTCAATTTTGGAATAAACTATTCTATTGAATTTACAAATGGTTCTTATTCGCCTCCAATCCAACGTCT
>JAWXBH010000034.1:0-31525 GCA_034439935.1 bacterium | reverse complement strand
ACGTTTCACGTTTCACGTTTCACGTTTCACGTTTGAGGTTTGACGTATTACTAATTTAAACTAAATAATGAGAGTAACAGAACATTTAGAGAAAGCAACAGATCCGCTGATAAGTTTTGAGATCATACCAATGCTTAGAGGCGGGGATATAAAACAATTGTTCAGGGTAGTGGATGAGCTGATGAAGTACAAGCCGCCCTTCATTGATGTGACATCGCATTCAGCGCAGGTTTATTATGAAGAAACTCCTACAGGCATCCGTAAAAAGATCAAACGTAAGCGTCCCGGAACCATAGGTATCAGTGTTGCGATAAAAAATAAATACAATGTTGATACAGTACCGCACGTGCTTTGCAAAGGTTTTACAAAGGAAGAAACTGAGGACGCGCTGATTGAGCTTAATTATCTTGGAATTGAAAATGTACTTGCTGTACAGGGTGATGACCACGGATACAAGAAGCCGATTCCCGAAGGTCGCTCGTGCAATTTATTCGCTCTCGATCTTGTGAATCAGGTGAAGGCAATGAATATTGGGAAATATCTGGAGGAGGATCTTCTTGACGCGTCGCCGACAAACTTCTGCATAGGAGTGGGCGGATATCCTGAGAAACATTTTGAAGCTCCGAATCTGAATGCTGACATTAAGTTCGCAAAAGATAAAGTTGCTTCAGGTGCTGACTATATTGTGACACAGATGTTTTACAATAACAAACATTACTTTGATTATGTAAAAAAATGCAGGGAGCTGGATATCAATGTTCCGATTATTCCCGGCTTAAAAATATTAACTACCAAAAATCAGATCACTTCACTACCGAAAAACTTTTTCATAGAAATTCCCAACGAACTTTCATCCGAAGTGCTTGAAGCAAAGAAGGAGCATGTCACGGATATCGGCATAGAATGGGCTGTAAAGCAGTGTGAAGAGCTGCTTAATAACGGCGTGCCGTCACTTCATTTTTATATCAAGCAGGATACAAAGCCGATAGATAAGCTGTTCAAAAAGCTAAAGATGTAACGGGTTGCTTCAGAGGATTGGTTTACAAGACTAGTTGCGGCGAAATAAAAACGATTATTCCGGTTGTTAGAATTAATTTTTCTGAATTTGAAATACTTTATGGATATTATGAACTGACAAGTGAAGGGCTGGAGTTTATGATGAGGGGTGAGTAAGGGGGATCGTAGGGGCAACCCTTGTGGTTGCCCTGAAGAGACATCTTAATAAATTTTTTCAAAATAATTGTATCATCTTTCAACTTTTAACTTTCAACTTTTAACTTTTAACCTTTAACTTTTAACCTTAAGGTCTTATCACGCTCACAAAATCATTAGAATTATTAAATGCTGTAACAAGATCGGTAACGTCGACAAAATCATCTCCGGTAAGATCTGTCACTACATATCCTGATACAAAATTATTTGAGGCATTAATATATTTACAACATCAGTGACATCAATCGTGCCATCTTTATTTACATCACCACTGAAGAGTCCATATCTGACGGGTGATGTATCAACTAATTTCATATTATTTCCAAAAGCACTTGATGAATCAGTTTTAAAAATAAAGTTTGCTTCTGAATTATTGAACTTAACAGAAGTACTGCTCCATGTTTCGATTGTATTACGATGATTTAAAACAAGATAGTAAGGAACATTGTCAGATGCATTTGCAAAACTCAGAGGACAGATTCCGTTAAAACTAGTAAATGCAACTGATGAATCAATTATTGAATAAGGAGAATTGAAATTTCTCAGGAATGCTTTAACAGTATCACCGACTGTCATTCTGTTTAATGTTTCACTGTAAAAGCCCTGATAATAGACTGAACAATCGAGATCCTTCTGTCGAATAGTTTGATTATTTATCTGAATCCCCCAGGAATATAAAATTCCTATATCTCCCGCCGCAACATCCCTTACAATAAGCGTCCATAATCCATTCGGATTATCTCCCGAAAAAACTGAATTCAAACTGTTCTCCGGTTTGATCTGAATATAAAAGGAAGAATATCTTCCATCAATTAATGAACTGTCGGCGTGATCATCAAACATAGTTATAATATTATTGTCTTCGGAATTAGAAATTTTATTATCAAAAACTTTTACAGAATCATTCTTTGGTCCTTTTAAAACGATTTCGAGATTAGAAGAATTAGTATGATTCAAAGCAACAAATAAATTAATATCCGTTATAACAGTTGAGTTTAAATTTACAAAATTGCTATTACTTAAAGTTCCCGATGTTCCTGATAAAGGAATATTCTGAGATACGAAATTTATATAAAATCCATTAGTAAAATTGTTTGATACATTTCTGTTTACAGGAGACTCCGGTTGATTTGGTATTCCGGCAGGGTGGCTGAATCTTGCATTATTTCTGAAAAAAAGTTTTGGTCCTAAATCCTCAGTATTATCTAACAAACATCCATTGAGTCCATAGGAAACATCAAAAGTTGAATTATTCGGATCAATAGAAGCATCAATTGATTTAAACATATTGCTTTGAAATTCCGACAAATTTTTTGCGTAATTAGAAATGCGAACTTCATCAATGTATCCGTTCAGATCATTTGTAATACCTGGTATTCCTCCTATATAAAGAGAATCAGAATTGCTATTGATACTACCTACGCTGTTGTTTACATAACTGATAAGTGCACCGGTATTAATTAATATTTTTACACTGTCTGACGCATTATCATAAGTAAATACAATATATGACCATTTATTCGCAATTAATGTGGAAGTAGAAGTAAAAGAAATTCCATTTATTAAGACCATTACTTCATTATTAAAAGCTGTAAGTGAATAACTGTTTCCTTTAGAAATGAAAGTATAAGTTCCCAAAGATCTTGGATACAGCCAGCATTCAACAGTAATTGCAGATACCGGTGCTACAGTTGAATTACTTTTTCCGGCAAGGTAATCATCTGTTCCGTCAAATTCCGCACATTCATTCTGTGAAATAGTATTAAGAGGTTAAAGCCTTCATCAAAGCCGGTTACATTTCTTACTTTTCCGTTATTTCCATTATCGGAATAATCTTTCACAGATAATCTTGTACCAGCCGAACTTTCTTTCTGAAAAGGCATAGATAATGAAAGTCCGTTGTAAATTCCGCTGGAGGTTCAAATAGATGATCTGAAATACCTTCCAACTTCTGTAGAGCTCAAATCCCGATTCCAGATTCTTACTTCGTCCAATATACCTGCAAAAGGCGTGGAGCTTCCCGATATTCCTATGAATAAAGAATCTGTGTTTGAAGGAGGAGCTGCTGATACTACTACTGATACGGTATCAAGGACTCAGTTTATATACATCCTGAAAATACTCGAAGAAGAATTATATGTTGCCGATATATGTGTCCAACTGTTAACAGGTATGAGACTCGTCGTTTTGCTTACAAGTCTCGAAGTTCCGTTTGTAATTATTGATGCTCTAGAATTTTGTATTCTGATTGCATATTCAGTAGTTGCCCCTAATGCACCGCCTTTAGCAATCACAACTTTTGTTGAAGTATTGGAAGGGTTTACCCAGGCTTCCAGAGTAAAACTTCCGGTCAGATTAAGTTCTGTTGAATTTGGTACAGAAATATAACTTGTACTGTTTCCGGCAAATGAAGCTGTCTGGTTCCAGAACATTTGAGCTACACTTGATTCAGGATTGAAGATTATAAGAATTAAGATTGTAAAAAGTGAGAGGTTAAACATTAAAAACAAATTGTTTGGTTTCATTTTTTTCTTTGTTATAATTTAATTCAAAAAAAGTCTGACTGATAAATCAGGTCAGCAAAACTCCTTAACCAAAAAGGAGTTTTGCAATAACTGCCATCATCCCTATAGATGGTTAAATTATAAGTAAGAAAAAATTTGTCATTAGGGATGATGTACTAAATTCTTTAACTGTTTACAAAAATATATGCATGAATCAAATTTCCAAAACCAAACATTCTCAATTTTTAGTCAGAAATATTCCTGAACAAAATTAAAATATTGAATTCATGATTGTTTTGAGGATTTTAACTAAAATTTTTCAAAACATCCTTAGTCTCCGTGACATATTCGTATGTCTTATGATACTCAGGATAGATCCCCGATCGAAACCAAAATCTAAAAAGTTGGTGGCTTTAGAAAATGTAAATAAAAATACTTAGCCATTATAAGGGTGGGTGCAATACAGAGGTTCGGAGAAGTATGGATATTATGAACTGACAAGCGAAGGGCTTGAGTTTATGGAGGGGAAAGGAGATTACTGCTTACTTAGATGGAGATTTGCGCGTTGGTGACCAAAAAATTGAAACAGATATATTTCAATTGTCAGCCGACTTTTGCAATTTTTTGGAACACCAACGCGGGCGAGAAAAAAGATTATTGAAATTTAAATAAATAAACCCCGAAGGGGTAATAGTATTTCCCTTCAATAATAATTTCACCCCTTCGGGGTTCATTGGATTTACGATAATGTTTCTATAATAATTACATCCCTTCGGGATTATTGTGATTTTATCAGATCATACGATTATCATAATTTATTTTCTTAGATTGAATGTAAAAGCAAAAAGTGGTAAATTGTAATTATTCAAAGGACAGGTAGCTCAGTTGGTAGAGCAACGGCCTGAAAAGCCGTGTGTCGCCGGTTCAAGCCCGGCTCTGTCCACAAATTCAATTATCAATTATTAATGTTCAATTAGTAATGTTCAATTGTTAATGTTCATTTGGAATTGAAATAATTAAGATCCAAAATTTGCCATTGAGCGAAGTTATACTTCGCTCTTTTTATTTGTTAAAATTAAATATTTTTCAATTGGGCTTTGATTCACAAATAATCTTTCTTAAAGTAAATGACCTTAATGTATCTTCGGATTTTTACATTAAGAATTTCGGATTTGAGTTGGTTTTAGATCAGGGTAAATGCAGAATTTTCAGAGCTCCCGGTAAATCCTGCATTGGGTTTTGTCAGGGCAGAACAAAAGAAGTCGATAAAAATGTTGTCCTTACTTTTGTGACTGATGAAGTTGATGAAATTTACATTAAGCTGCGGAATGAAAATGTAATCGTAATCAAAGAACCCGGAGTTAATAAAGAATTCAGAATTTATAATTGCTTCGTTGAAGATCCGGATGGATATGTTTTGGAAATACAAAAATTTCTTGATGTGAAATGGAATGAAACAAAACTGAAGTTTGATCTCATTAATAATTTATGAAAATATATGCTAAATGATCTTATAGAATTTTCTGACGAAGTGCGGGAAGCTATTGCCGGACATAAGCCAATTGTAGCTTTGGAGTCAACTATCATTTCACACGGTATGCCTTATCCGCAGAATTTAGAAACTGCTTTGCGGGTGGAAAAAATAGTAAGAGATAATAATGCAACTCCCGCAACGATGGCGATCATTAAAGGAGTAATCAGGATAGGACTGAACCAAAATGATCTCGAGTTTCTGTCGGACACGAGTGACAAAGAAATTCTTAAAGCATCAAGACGTGATCTTCCTGTGATCATATCAAAAAAGCTTAACGCCGCTACAACAGTTTCAGCAACAATGATATGTGCTTCGCTTGCAGGAATAAAAATGTTCGCTACCGGTGGCATAGGAGGCGTTCATCGAAATGCTCAACAGACATTTGATATTTCTGCGGATCTTACCGAGCTTGCAAATACAAATGTCGCTGTCGTTTCCGCCGGGGTAAAATCAATTCTCGATATCGGACTTACACTGGAGTATCTCGAAACAATGGGTGTTCCTGTCATTGGCTATAAGACTGATGAATTTCCCGCATTCTACACGAGGCAGTCAGGTTTCAAAGTTAATTACAAGCTTGACACTGCAAAAGAAATCGCAGAAGCATTGAATTCAAAATGGAAGCTCGGACTTAACGGCGGTGCGCTGATCGCAAATCCAATCCCTGAAGAATTTTCCATGGACAAAGTGGTTATTGACCAAGTTATTTATGAAGCATTAAAAAAAGCTGATACTCTCAACATTAAAGGTAAGGACATTACACCTTTTTTACTTTCAGAGATCAAAAACCTTACAAAAGGTAAAAGTCTGGAATCAAATATCGAACTTGTTTGCAGTAATGCAAAGCTTGCGGCAGAGATTGCTATTGAATTGAATAAAAATAACTATTGCTAAAATATAAGCTTTTGCCCGATCGTCCAAAAGCTTTGCCACTAATTACACGATGCTCTTGCTCTTTGCCGTTCATCAAAAAGCTTTTGCCACTAATTACACGAATGATCACGAATTTCAAAATAATTTTTCTTATCAAACATAAAAAATTATTCGTGTGAATTTGTGCAATTCGTGGCTGATACTTTTGCTTTAAATGTTTGTTCGCACTTCATAGAATAATTTTTGAAATTACTTTTTGAATTTATTAAAATTATTTTGAAGTGACGAATTAAATAACTTAAAACAAACTAATAATGAGATTTTTAAGAAACCATTTTTTGGGATTAATATTTTTGTCTCTTATATTAATTTTTGGTTGTTCAAAAAATGAGAGTAATAATTCAGAAAATAAATCTACCGAACAAAAGACAGAAGTGTCTTCAGGAAACCGAGAACAGGTCAATCAAACCAATGCAACCGGCGAATCCATTGAAGTTAGGCTCCCGACAATGCAGTGCGGAACTTGCAAGAAGAATATTGAAACTGCAGTGAAGAAGCTCGACGGGATTAACTCTGTGAATGTAGTTGTCAAAGACAAGGTCGCGAAAGTTAATTTTGATAAAAACAAAACTGATCTCACTAAGATTGAAGGCGCAATTGTAATGGCAGGATATCAGGCAAACGAAAAGCCCGGAGACAAGAAGGCTTATGATAATCTTGAAGCATGTTGTAAGGTAGGAGGAGGACACTGATTCAATTATCAATTATTAATTATCAATGTTCAATTATTAATTATCAATGTTCAATGTTTTATTCTCACTTCTAACGCATGAGTTCTCAAACTTTTCCAGCCGGACATTCCGCGCACCAGATATTTTACATTAATTGCAATAGAAATAATTTTTCTTAAACTCTTTTGGTAAAAGTGTGCAAAGAGTTGAATTAATTCATAGAATTCAAAAAAGAATTTCTATATATTTATTCATAACAATTCAACACACCTAATGAAAAATTTTTTACTCGATTACAACCTCAAAGTTCGTATTCCTATTTTAGTTTTTGTTGTTTTAGCAGTATTTGTAATAACATATTATGCATCTTATGCTGAGAGAAACGGTGTTGGATATCAGCCCGATCAGCCGATAGCATTTTCACATAAGCTTCATGCCGGCGATATGAAAATTGACTGCCGGTATTGTCACAGCGACGTCGAAAAATCCAGACAAGCCAACGTTCCTTCCGCGAAAGTCTGCATGAACTGCCACTCACAGGTAAAAAAAGAGTCTCCCGAAATTCAAAGACTTACAGATTATTATAATAAAGGCACTCCCATAGAATGGAAACGCGTTCACCGTGTTCCGGACTTTGCATATTTTAACCACAGTGTTCATGTTAATAAAGGTATAGATTGCTCTAATTGTCACGGAAATGTTGCAGATATGGAAAAAGTCGAGCAGGTTAAGGACTTTTCTATGAAGGCTTGTATTGATTGTCACAGAAATCCTCACGAGAATATTAAAAACATAATTCAGGGAAAGCAAAATATTCAGATCAACAATGGTCCGACGAATTGTTCATCCTGTCACAGATAAAATTGAGAATGAATACAACTATCATAAAAGATCAGACCGCAAGTAACCGCAAAATCAAGCGGACAAAGTTTTTCCTGTTTTCAGGAGCGATGGTTTTTGGAATGACGGCTTTATTAAAAAATCCCCTGAAGATATTTGAAAAAGGATCTTCTCCGGAAAAATCAAAGCATACCCCGCTAAGTGTTGCGCGTCATCCCAAATCTGTCAGCAGAAATTCAAAAGAATTAAATGGATAAAAAGATCTTTGATATCAGTGAAAATGTTTTAGATAATGCAGCGACGGTTGTTCCGGAGCCGCCGAAGCAGGAAATGAATTACTGGCGAAGTTTTCGTGAACTGCATAATGATCCCGAATTTTTAAAAGAAAAGAAAAATGAATTTTCAAAGGATGAGCTTGAAAGCCCTTCAGGAACTTCATTTTTAAAAGTTAACCGGAGAAAATTCCTCGCCTTACTTAGCGCATCCGCTGCTGTTGCAGCTTCAGGATGCTCTAATTTCAGGGATAAGGGAGTGATCATACCTTATAATAATAAACCTGAATCGGTAACTATTGGCAATCCTACTTACTTTGCATCTACCTGCACCGGCTGCTCAAGTGCCTGCGGGATTTTAATTAAAACAATTGAAGGGCGTCCCATAAAAGTGGACGGAAATCCCGACCATCCTGTCAGCAAAGGAAAGGTCTGCGCGATCGCACTGGCAAGTGTTATGAACCTTTATGATCCGGAACGTCTACAGCAGCCACACGAACGACCGAACAAGACAGGTCGTAATGTCATAAGCTGGGCTGAAGTTGATGATAAGATCATTCCGATATTGAAATCTGCAGTTTCATCAGGAAAAGAAATTTCAATTTTAACAAATACCATAAACTCGCCTTCACAAAAGAAACTGCTCGACGAATTTAAGACTGTATATCCGACAAGTAAAGTTTACTCGTTTGAATTATTCGATGAGTCCCCCAAAACATCTGCCTGGGAAAAATGTTACGGAACAAAAACTCTCCCGATAGTTCAGTGGGATAAAGCAAACATAATTCTTGCGCTTGAGTCCGACTTCCTTGGAGCCGAAGGTAATAAAGTTGAAACATCAAGGTTGTATTCACAAAGAAGAGATGCATTCAACGGAAAAGAATTCAACAGATTATATGCAGTAGAAGGAAACGCAAGCGCCACAGGTATGAATGCGGATTACAGGATGATACTCAGAACAGATGCTATCGAAGAATTCGTAATGTGTCTTCTGAATGAATTTGTATCGAAACAAAAAATTTCTGCCTTTGCTTCGGATGCATCAGTAGGTTCGAAATTATCAAAGTATAATTTAGAAGAGTTTTCTGTAAAACATAATTTAACAAAAGAAGTAATCGAACATCTGGTCTCGGATCTTAAGAAGAATCAGGGCAGTTCATACGTGAGCGCGGGTTCAATGCTTCCGGAGTCAACTCAGATTGCTGTGAATCTTCTTAATGAAGTTCTTGGCAGCTCAAAATTATATTCAACTGAAGAGTCTTCAGTAACACAAATACCTTTAAGTACAAAAGTTGATATTGAAAATCTTGTATCTGACATGAAGTCAGGCAAGACCGCGGTAGTAATTCATCTTGATTCAAACCCTGTTTATATTCTATCCGGTGATTACGGATATGCAGATGCAATCAAGAATGTTCCGAATGTAATTACAATGACCGAAGGCGATACAGAATCTTCGGATGTGAGCAACTTTGTATTGCCGGTAAACACAATGTTCGAGTCATGGGGTGATTATCAGACAAGAAGCAACTTCTACAGTCTGCAGCAGCCTGTTATCGCACCACTCTATAATACCAGACAGAAGGAAGAGATATTATTAACATGGATAAAGGGAACGAAGGATGCATTCAATACTGAAATGTATCAGCAATATGTAAGAGATAACTGGAAAGCCGGAGCTTTGTCGCAATTCACGGATGAAACGAAGTTCGCACAGGCATGGTTCGCAGCGCTTAATGACGGTGTTGTAAGCGCTAAAGCAACAACGAAGTCAACGGTAATTGCAACAGCAGACAGTACAGGTTCTGCATTAACTACAAACTCAGCTTCAACTTCCCCTTCAGCATTCAAACCGGAATCATTTTCAAATTTAAATTCAAAAACCGAACAGAGTAACGATTTTGTTTTACTGCTTACAAAAAGCGGCAAACTCGGTGACGGAAGATTTGCTAACAACGGATGGCTTCAGGAATTGCCGACATCATTATCGAGAGTCAGCTGGGATAATTATGCAGCGATATCAGTGCAGACATCGAAGGCGCTCGGACTAGAACAAAATGATAATGTAACTATCACAACCTCAGCAGGAAAGCTTGAGATACCGGTGTTCGTACAGCCGGGACTTGCCGAAGGTGTAATAGTGATCGAGCTTGGTTACGGAAGAAGTGTCTGCGGAGTGGTCGGAAAGGATGTCGGATTTTATGCGAATAAATTAATGACAAAGAATGCATCACTGTCTCCATGGATGTATAATGACGCGAAGATCGAGAAATTAGCAGGTACGTATGAAGTTGTAACTGTTCAGGATTATTATGCTTTTGAAGAGCCATTGTATAAAGACATTCAGTACAGAAGAGAAATTATTCAGGAAGGAACATTCCTTCAGTATCAGGAGAATCCGAATTTTCTGCATGACAGACATAATAAGTATACCGCCGAAGAAGAAGCAAAGCTTAAGGTCGGAAGTATCAATGAGCAATACAAGCACACCGGCGTCAAGTGGGGAATGGTCATTGACCTTAATAAATGCACAGGATGCAATGAATGTGTAGCTGCATGTAATGTAGAAAATAATATTCCAATAGTTGGTAAAGATCAGATCGGAAAGCACCGTGCGATGCACTGGTTGAGGATTGACAGGTATTATTCCGGAACTCCGGAAGTTCCAAAGTCGAGTTTCCAGCCGATGCTTTGTCAGCATTGCGACTTTGCTCCGTGCGAAAATGTATGCCCGGTCGCAGCGACTACTCATAGCGCCGATGGTATCAACGGTATGGCTTACAACAGATGTGTCGGAACAAGATACTGTTCCAACAATTGTCCTTACAAAGTCAGAAGATTCAATTACTTTAATTTCAGAGACAGATTCCGTGATTCAATTCAGGAAAAAGAATCATATTCGTTAATGCAGAATCCTGAAGTAACGGTGAGATCAAGAGGAGTGATGGAGAAATGCACATTCTGCCTGCAGAGAATAATGGATGAAAGACAGAAAGCGATACAGGAAAACAGACAGGTCAAGGGTTCTAATGTAACAACAGCGTGTCAGGACGCCTGCAATACGAGTGCGATCTCATTTGGCGACCAAAATGATGTAGAGTCTGAATTTTACAAGCTGAATAACAGCAAGCTTGGCTACACTGTACTTGAAGAGATCAAAGTGAAACCGAACGTAACTTATCTTGCGAAATTAAGAAATGTTTATGAAATGCCGGAAGCTGAAAGTCATCATTGATGGATAGCTAAAGATTTTGCTATGAATGAAAAGTAAATAAAAATTTTCTAGTAATGATGAAATTTATAAGACTATTTTTAAAAAATAATATCTTCAAATACTCCTATTTATTACTTTTATTTTGTGCCGTATCTTCGTGTGAGCAAAATCAAACAGTTTTTGGCCCAAGTTCTAAACCTAGATATAGTGTATTTGCCGATAAAATGAATATAAATTATGCATTCAATTACAATCATACCCCATTAGGAACACAGCCTATAAAGAATGTATTTATAAGTGACAGTCTATGGCAAAGTCCCAAAGTTAATATGTATCTTAAAACATCTGCGACTTCAGCAATTGAAAATCAATTAAATGTAAATAGTTTTAGAAGTTTTTTAAATTTTTTTAGCAATTATCTAGAAAGAAATGACTTAAGTTTGAATAATAATGAAATATTATCCTTAACACATTCTTTTGGTGTTGCGAATGTGTCAAATACTTCTTCCAATACGGTGGGATTGGCTACCGCCTATTATTATAATGAATTTGAAGATTCAATTTTACTTGGATATCCATCTATGAATTTCGTCCTTGTAGCTAAAATGCAATCCATGTTTGTAAGTCAACCTATAGATTTGGTATAAAAAATATATTGAAGCGACAACTGTTCATGAGATAATTCACTCAAGAGGTCTTATTTCGTTGGGTAGTTATGATCATACTCATAACTGTCACCTTAATGAAAATAATGTTTTTCAAAATTGTGTAATGGAAAATGCTTATTTATTTTTTACATACCCTGAAAGATATTATCCTCCACGACTTTGTTTTGTTCATAGAAAAATAATTCAAGATAGTTTAAGAAATATTATAACAACAGGGTTGATGTTGCGCAATCAGTGTCCTTAAATAAATTTTTTAAATTTTTAAATGAAAAAGAATATATCTATATTTTTCACAGCCTTAATTGTATTAACTTCAACATTTTGGTTTTTCCTTATTCAATCTAAAACAAAGGGGGATCAAAATCCGGAAAATATTATTTTTACTATTTCTTGTGAAGACTCTGAATACTTAAGTGGAGAAGCTATATGGGTTAATGTTAAAGTTATTAACAATTCTGAAATGGATTTCTATTTTAACGGTGAACTAATTTTAGGTTCTAATCTAAACTTTAAAGTTTTCAATTCTAATGATGAATTAGTTGATAGAATTTTTTTAAATTTTTCCACAGCTATTGATGACTCTATTCTTCTTTCTCCGGGCGATACTTTAGAAAATGATCAAACATTAAATTGGTTTAGATTAAATTTACAAAACAGAACAAATAAATTTTATATTATTGCTGAATACAATAACTTAAAATCAAACAAAGTTGAATTTACAATAACAGAACCAATTGGAGACGAAAAGGAAATATTCGATTTTATTAAACTTTACGATAAAGAGAGATTTAAACTTGATACAAATGGAAAAAGTTTGGATAATAAATTGATTAGACTTATTGAGACATATCCCAATTCACGTTACCTACCAATTTTATACGAACAATTATTATCCAGTATAGGAGCTTTTTATTTGGATTCAGCATATTTCAATACTTATTTTCACCAATACATGAAAACATATTTAAATTTTTCTAGCACACAAAATATTGTTCATTTGTATAAAGCAAATTTAATGAATTATATGAATGATATAAAACAAATAGAAATCAAACTTGAGGAATTGAAAATTGTTTACGGAAACAATGTAAAATTGAATGGAATGATAAACAGATACATAAAGCAAAATGTCAAATTTGATAAACTATGGTTTAAAAAATAAATTTCATTTACGTTAAGTTATATATATATAGGATAAAATTTTTATTATTTGCTTAAGGCTAAGTAATCATAACTCAAATTATCAAAATTAAATTGTATTCAAAGATTTAATTAAACTCGGCTTTGGTATTAAAAAACAGTTTTAGTAAAAAACAAAAAAATATCACGGATAATATATTGCAGGATAGCATTGCAGTTTTTATGGACCCCTCAACGTCAGATCAACTTGTTCCAATTGGTAATCCGGCGAAGAAACCAGCGGGTAATATTACAGCATTTGATACTGAAAGCAAATACACATCCCAGGAAACAGAATTTGCCAAAAGGCAAAATACATCACCCGTTCTTGTTACAGTTGGAAAGGATATCAATATTGATAGTTTGGTGGCGAATTGGAATTCTGACTTCATGTTAAGTTACCTTGCAATAATGCCGGTATATTATGGTGGTTATGCGGAAAACAGCTTAGAGTTAATTGAAGCTACAGATTCTTTAAATGGAAATATATTATCATTATTAACCGATGTTGATGAAAGTTACGCTAACATGGATTCTACTACAAACATAACTTTAAAATTTAAAAATACATTCGGAGATACGCCACCTGGATTTGTCAGAGAATATGTTTTAATTACAAATGGCAGATATGAAAATGAAAGAGAAAATGATAATCAATTATTGAATCAGACACAAAATAACAATAATATTCCTATGGAATATAAATTGTACCAAAATTATCCTAACCCATTTAATCCAAATACAACAATAAAATTTGATTTACCAAGAGAGAGTATGGTTACATTAAAAATTTATAATGTACTTGGTAAAGAAATTTATTCTTTAAAGGAATTAAAGCAGGCAGGATTTCATAAATTTGATTTTGATGGTAATAATTTTTCAAGCGGTGTTTATTTTTACCGATTAGAAAGTTCAGATTTTACCCAAACAAAGAGAATGGTATTAATAAAATAAAACAAATATTTTTGTTTAAACTATTTAACGAAAAAAATCATTGAGTCTTGACGCCACATTTACACGTGAGATACCTTTAGTAGAGAACTCCCCTACTTTAAAAGATCTTGATGATGTAATTGCCAATCCCACTGAAACCAAGCCTACTAAGGGCTGGTGGATAGCTTTCGGAATTTCCAATGTTGCTTTGCTTATCGGGGCAGTCTGCCTTGGTCTTACTTTCTATTATGGTATTGGATTGTGGGGAAACAATCAGCCGGTCGGCTGGGCGTTTGGTATCATTAATTTTGTATTCTGGATCGGTATTGGTCACGCAGGAACGCTTATCTCCGCTATTCTTTATTTGTTCAGACAGAGATGGAGAACAGGAATCGCAAGGTTCGCTGAAGCTATGACTATATTTGCTGTTATGACTGCGGGAATTTTCCCTATCATTCATACAGGCAGACCATGGCTCGCAGGCTATCTGCTTCCGCTTCCGAATCAGAACGGTGTCTGGGTAAACTTTATGTCGCCATTGGTTTGGGACGTGTTCGCTGTTTCAACATACTTTACTGTTTCATTCCTGTTCTGGGGAATAGGACTTATTCCTGATCTTGCAACATTACGGGATA
The DNA here is from genome assembly GCA_034439935.1 of bacterium. GTDB lineage: Bacteria > Bacteroidota > Ignavibacteria > Tepidaquicellales > Tepidaquicellaceae > JAGPCH01. The sequence goes on along the minus strand of JAWXBH010000034.1, from coordinate 16,930 downwards.
GGACTACCAGCAAGATTAAGAAGACGATCTATTCGGTAATGAGTCTGGGATGGACTAATTCAAATCGTAACTGGAGTAATTATGAAAGAGCTTACCTTATATTAGCCGGTATCTCAACACCGCTTGTGCTGTCGGTTCACACGATAGTTAGCTTTGACTTTGCAGTCTCTGTAATACCGGGATGGCATACAACGATCTTCCCTCCATACTTTGTTGCCGGAGCTATATTCTCGGGATTCGGTATGGTGTCCACGGTTCTTATAATTGTAAGAAAAGTTTTCCACATGCAGCATATCATCACGCTGAATCATCTTGAGACAATGAACAAGATCCTTCTTGCAACAAGTATGATGGTTGGATTTGCATACGGGCTGGAATTTTTCATAGCATGGTACAGCGGTAATACTTTTGAGCAGTTCATATTTATAAACAGGGCATTCGGACCTTATGCGTGGGCTTACTGGATAATGGTAAGCTGCAACGTTTTCTTTCCACAGCTATTCTGGTTCAAAAAAGTAAGAAGATCAATTCCGATAACAATGGTTCTGGTGATCCTTGTCAATGTCGGTATGTGGTTTGAAAGATTTGTAATTATCGTAACCTCGCTTCACAGGGATTTTCTTCCGTCAAGCTGGGCAATGTTCACGCCGACACTTGTGGATCTTGGTTTATTGCTGGGAAGTTTCGGATTTTTCTTTACTTTCCTTTTATTGTTCCTGAAGACACTGCCACTTGTTTCAATTTCAGAAATAAAAGCTGTAACGGAAGGGGCGCAACCAACAATTCACCCGCATCCGCACAGTAATGATCATAAATAAATATGATAAAAAAGCTTTTAAATAAAATAAAAGAGTTCGATACAAAAGATGACACAGAGCCGAGAAGTAAAAAACTTTTCGGGCTTGCCGCTCTTTATAATACTCCGAATGAGATCATTGAAGCAGCATCAGTCGTAGCCGGAAAAGGTTATGAAAAGTTTGATGTCTATACACCGTATCCTCTTCACGGTATGGACGATGCTATGGGAATGAAGGAATCAAAGGTTGGTGTGGTATCCTTTATCTTCGGAGTAACCGGTACCTGCCTTGCTCTTTTAATGATATGGTGGATGTCGGAAGTTGATTATCCAAACATCATCGGCGGAAAACCATTTTTCTCTCTGCCACCATCGATACCAATTACATTTGAAGCAACGATCCTGCTTACAGGACTTGCAACTGTTTTCGGAATGCTTATCCTTTTCAATAAAATCCCGAAGATAAACAGTCCATTGAATGATACACCGTTCATGAAAAATGTTACTTCGGATAAATATGGTTTGGTGATCAAAGCGGATGATGATAAATTTGTTGAAACCGATGTGAAGAATCTTTATCTCTCCACGGGCGCGTATGAAGTCCAGAATATTTATTACAGGGAATCAAATCTTACGACCAAGACACCGCTATTTGACAAGAAGTTTATTGGCGCGGTCATCGGAACAGTTGTACTGACTGCGATCGTTTCATACTTTACACTTAACGTTGTGCTTTATGATGTTGTGCCGTTTGACTGGATGTGGAATCAGGCAAGAATAGATTCGCAGAGTCCGAGCACATTTTTTTCGAATAAATCCGGAATGCGCCAACCTGTTAACGGTACCGTTGCACGTGGATTTATGCCTTATGAATTTCAGGGAATGCCCGACTCGCTTGTTAAAAATTTATCAAATCCATTAGCTGTCAGCAAGGAAGTTCTCGAAAGAGGTCAGGACAGATACAATATATATTGCAGTCCTTGTCACGGATATTTTGGTGAAGGTGACGGAAGATTGAAAGGACAATTTCCGAAACCGCCGACAATTCATTCAGTAAAGGTTACAAACTGGCCCGACGGAAATATTTATCACGTTATCACAAACGGACAGAATGTAATGCCAAGCTATTCAGAGCAAATTTCAAGAGATGACCGATGGGCGATCATTCATTATATGAGAGCACTGCAAAGATCGAAGAATGCAAGTGATGATGATCTGACTAAGACGAAATAGTGTTTAGAGTGAGTTGAGTGTGTTGAGTGTGTTGAGTGTGCTGAGTGTGTTGAGTGTGTTGAGTGTGTAGAGTGTGTAGAGTGTGTAGAGTGTGTTGAGTGTGCTGAGTGTGTAGAGTGTGTTGAGTGTGTTGAGTGTGTAGACAGCTGATGAATTGAGGTTGATGGAGTAACGTTTAAAATATGTTCAATTGAAGATCTTATGTTTGTGAAAAAGTTAATTGACCCATTAAGAGATAAAGATATAATTGATATAAAAGAATTAGAAAGAATTTATGACCAAAAAAATAAACCCGGTTAACAGAAAAGAGATTGATACGATGTTTGACGGGCACATTGAAAAACCATTATCAAAGATGACTCCAAAAGAAAAGCTGGAGTATCTCTGGCTTCAGATGGAATTTAAGTGGTGGATGCGAGATATGATAAAGAAAGAGAATAAAAGTTACTCAACTGATAAGATACTGATATTATAAAAAATTAATAAAATCTATAAAAGCTAATTTTATTAAATAATTTAAAAGCTCTATTTATAAATATTTTTAATGGATTACCAAAAAAAACCTTTACCGGCTAAGTTAGGAAAGATCGGATTCGCACTGCTTGGGATCGGAGGAATTCTTACGATCATTTCATTTATCGTTGATCCTAAAAGAGCATTCTTTGATTATCTCTGGATGTACATGTTCATGGTAAGCATCGGTGTGGGTTCACTGGCATTGGTCGCGCTTGAGTATTTAGTCGGAGCAACATGGAGCACGCCTTTCAGAAGAGTTTCTGAATTTCTGGCATCTCTTATACCGCTGCTTGTCATACTGGTCATTCCATTATTCTTCGGACTTCATGATCTATTTCACTGGACTAGCCCGGAAGCCTTGGCTACCGATCCGATCCTTCAGGGAAAAGAACCTTATCTTAACGTAAATTTTTTCACGATACGGCTTGCGATCTATTTTGTGATCTGGGTAACCTTCTTTTATCTCTTTATCAGAAATTCACAAAGACAGGACATTACAAAAGATCCTGCACTTACCAAACAAAGCATAAAGTTCTCAGCAATATTCGCAGTACTATTTGTAGTAACGATGGCATTTATGTCAATGGACTGGATGATGAGTCTTGAATATCACTGGTACTCAACTATGTACGGTGTTTATTACTTTGCAGGAACAATAGTCGCTTCATTTGCTGCGGCAACATTCTGTTCCGTAATGCTGAATGAAAACGGTTACCTCGACAAGAGCATTAAGAAGACAAGTTATTACAGTTTTGGAACTTTGATGTTTGGTTTTAATATCTTTTGGGCATACATTGCTTTTTCACAATACATGCTTATATGGTATGCAGATATTCCTGAAGAAACATTCTGGCTAATGATGAGAATGAAAGGAAGCTGGACTTATTTTTCGATTGGTCTGATCTTCGTTCATTTTGTAATTCCGTTTTTAGCTCTGCTGCCAAGAAGTTCAAAGGTAAAGCCAAAGCTTCTGATCGTTATGTCTTTATGGCTGCTGTTCGCCCACGCATACGATCTTTACTGGTTGATCATGCCGACATATTTTACCGAAGGATTTGCTTTCGGATGGAGTGAAATCGGAATAATGATGTTTACTGCAGGCATTATAATAACAGTGTTTAGAGTAAGAGCAGCGAAGACAAATATGATCCCAGTCGGGGATCCGAAACTTCAGAGCGGACTTAACTTTCATTTAAATTAATTTTACAGATGGCTCATAAGACAGGCAAAAAATTTAATGTTTTCGATTACTTCAGAGACCTTGTAAAGTTTTACGGGATACTCTACCTGTTTTTGCTTGTGTTCATAATTTATCTCGGAACAAGATATGTACATACTTTAGATTATAATAGTTTGTATTCAGCTCCTAGCCTTCTCCAGGCGGATTCAAACATGAGAGTAACACAGCCGTTGAAGAGAGGAACAATTTCTCCTCCGGTGGATGTCATGAAGTTTGGAGGCATATTACCTGATGATATAAGGAGCACAGTTCTCGGCAAAGGCAAGGATCTTTATAACGCAAACTGCGCAAGCTGTCACGGTGAAACAGGTGCAGGCAACGGTCCGGCAGGTGCAACATTAAATCCTCCGCCGAGAAATTTTGTTGATCCGTCAAAACAGATATGGAAGAATGGTCCGAAGGTTTCAAATATGTATGTGACCCTGCAGGATGGAATTCCAAATACGGGAATGGGGAGCTTTGCAAATATTCCTCCCGAAGACAGGTTCAGTATCATACAGTATACACAGACCTTTGATCCGACATATCCAAAAGACAGTCCTGAAGATCTTGGCAAGCTTGATGAGCAGTACAGTCTTTCAAAAGGTGTAAAATCTCCAAATCAAATACCACTTGATCTGGCAATGGATCTTGTTGTTTTGAATTATGATACTCTGAGAAACGACATTAACACAATTTCTTGGAAAATTGAAAATGATAAGTCGGATACAGCCGCGGCAATATTAAAAGAAATTATTTCAAACAAAACTAAACTTCTGAATGCATTAGCAGGTTATATGAAATGGGCTGAGAATCCGGAAGAATTCAAGAAATTTATGGAGACCGATCCTTTGGATAAAGGTATTAAAGGCACGGTATATCAGTTAAGTCCCGAAAATTCAAACCGGATCTATCAGTATTTAAAAAATTTATTTACAACGAACAGGATTTAATTATGAAAACATTAAATAACGTATTTGTAAAATTTTTATTTGTAACAGTATTATTATTTGTGGTAGTCAGCAATTCATTTTCCCAGGATGACAGCACTCCAAAGGTGGGAATATACGAGCGGCTTGGAGAAACAATTCCTTCGGATATCATTTTAACAAATGAATATGGACAGCCGGTTAATGTAAAAAGTTTAATAACAAAGCCGACAGTATTTTCACTGGTTTATTTCAGATGTCCCGGAATCTGCAGTCCGCTTCTTAACGGGCTTACGGCTGTGATAGACAGAACAGATCTTGAACCGGGAAAAGATTTTAATGTAGTTACCATAAGCTTTGATCAGACCGAAGATTATCTTTTAGCTGCAGGCAAGAAAGAAAGCTATCTTGCGAGTCTTACGAGGAAGATCCCGTCTGACTCCTGGAGATTTTTGTCCGGCGACAGTGTGAATATCAGGAAGATTGCTGATGCGCTTGGTTTCAAATTTGAAAGACAGGGAAATGACTTTATGCACGGCGCTTCGTTAATGATGGTTACACCCGACGGAAAAATAACGAGGTATCTTAACGGAGTTGATTATCTGCCTTTTGATTTTAAGATGGCAGTGACGGAAGCCTCTGAAGGAAAAGTTGTTCCGTCGATCAACAAGCTTTTGAAGATGTGCTTCAGCTTTGATCCCGAAGGAAGAAAGTATGTTTTGAATGTAACAAGAATAGCAGGCGGAGGAATACTCTTGATGCTTGGTGTTTTTATTGGCTTTATAGTTTTTAAAAAGAAAAAAACAAAAATAAATAATAACTGAATATATGGCTAACGGAACTACAGCTGTTCCAGGTCAAACAGCTCAAATTGATTTTTATAATGTCAAAGGGAAGTATAAGGGAATACTATCCTGGCTCCTTACAATAGACCATAAAAGGATCGGTCTTATGTATTTAGTCGGAGTGGTCTTCTTCTTTCTGACAGCAATGATACTAGGAGTTTTTATGCGTCTGGAGATGCTTTCTCCGGGAGAGACGTTAATGAAGCCCCAGACTTACAATTCTTTATTCACTCTTCACGGTGTGATAATGGTTTTCTTGTTTATTATTCCAAGCGTTCCTGCTGTATTCGGAAATTTCTTTCTCCCGATACAGATCGGCGCTCAGGATGTTCAGTTTCCGAAACTTAATTTAATGTCGTGGTATCTATATGTCATCGGTGCTGCTTTAGCGATCATTTCTTTATTCAGCGGCGGAGGAATAATGGACACCGGCTGGACATTTTATGTACCGTACAGCTTAAGGACGACAACTAATGTTTCACTCTCGGTCTTCGCTGCGTTTGTGCTGGGATTCTCTACGATCCTTACCGGAATAAATTTTATAGCAACTATCCACCGTCTGAAATGTCCGGGTATGACATTCTTCAAAATGCCGCTGTTCTGCTGGGCATTGTATGCAACTTCATGGATCCAGGTTCTTGCAACACCGGTTATCGGGATCACACTTATTCTTATTATCCTTGAAAGATTTTTTGGTATCGGAGTATTTGATCCGACCCTTGGCGGTGACCCGCTTCTTTATCAGCATATGTTCTGGATATATTCGCATCCCGCAGTATACATCATGATCCTTCCTGCGATGGGTGTCGTTTCGGAGATCATCCCGACATTCGCCAAGAAACCAATTTTTGGTTATACACCGATCGCTATGTCAAGTCTTGGTATCGCGCTCGTTGGTTATCTGGTATGGGGACATCACATGTTCTCAAGCGGCATCAGCGATACTTCAAGAGTTATATTTTCACTGCTTACATTTCTGGTTGCCCTTCCATCAGGAATAAAGGTATTCAACTGGGTGGCGACACTTTATAAAGGTTCGATCGAAATGACGGCTCCGATGCTCTTTACAATGCTTTTCATATTTATATTTTCAATCGGAGGATTAACAGGATTAGTTCTCGGTGCTTTGAATACAGATCTGCATTTAACAGATACATACTTCGTTGTTGCTCACTTTCATTACGTGATGTTTGGAGGGATGGGTATAATTTTCTTTGCCTCTCTGCATTACTGGTTTCCGAAAATGTTCGGTAAAATGTATAACGAAAAAGTTGCCAAGGTTACGGCATACTGGATAGCGATAGGATTTAATACATTATATTTCCCAATGTTCATAATGGGATACAACGGAATGCCGAGAAGATACTATGATTACTTACCTGAGTTTCAAACCTATCAGGTGATCTCAACTATTGGTTCTTGGATACTTGTATCCGGCATACTTACAATGTTCTTTAATCTATTCATGGGATTGAAGAATGGAAAGAAAGCGCCTGACAATCCTTGGGGCGGAACAACCCTTGAGTGGACAATTTCTTCACCTCCGCCAATGGAAAATTTTGAAACCATTCCGACCGTGACACGAGGTCCTTACGATCATACATACATTCACGGGAAAGAGGAGAAATTAATGCAATGAGTAAACCCACAGATACAGCTTCAGCTTCAGAGGAAATTCACGTAGTCCATATTCACAGGGACGATTTCGGTTCAAAGATGGGAATGTGGCTTTTCCTATTCACGGAAATACTTCTTTTCGGCGGCTTGTTCATTTTGTACGCGGGTTACAGATTTATTCATCCGGACGGTTTTGCTGCCGCTGCTGCTGAACTTGATGTGCTTATGGGAGCAATTAATACTGTTGTACTGCTTACAAGCAGTCTGACTGTAGTTCTTGCAATTGTTGCTTTGCAAAAAAACAATAAAAAGCTTTGCTTCTTTTTTCTGTGGGTAACGATCGCCTGCGGATTGCTTTTTCTTTTAAACAAATATTTCGAATACAGCGCAAAGTTTCATCACGGTATTTATCCTAAAGGTCCTGCTCTTCAGGACATGTCCGAAGGTGAAGTTCTGTATTTCGGACTATACTTTGTGATGACAGGTCTGCACGGACTGCATATCATTGTAGGACTCGCGTTCATTGGGGTTGTTATGTGGCAGATCAAGAAAGATTTAATTACATCAACCAATTTTCAAAAGCTGGAAAACTCCGGATTATACTGGCATCTTGTCGACATCATCTGGATATTCTTATTTCCGCTTCTTTATTTAATTCATTAAAATTTTATGAGCACAGATAATAATAATCATTCTGCTGAAGGCGAGGACGAAGGTCACATTGCGGTAGCTCATCATCCGAGTTACGGAACAAACATTCTTGTGTGGATAGGATTGCTTTCACTGACTTCAATTACTGTAGCTGTAGCCGGTATTAACTTAGGCAGTCTTGCTCTGACAGTTGCATTGATAATAGCGACAGTGAAGTCATTTTTTGTGATGAATTTTTTTATGCACGTAAAGTTTGACAACAAAGTTTTGAAAATATTCATCGGGGTTTGCTTGCTCATTTTTATTATTGTATTAATTTTGACATTCTTCGATTTAACATTCAGATATTAATTATATGAGACCAAGCATAGTACATGAAGTTGATTTTACCTTTTGGTTCATCACAGGTATTTCAATTTTTCTTTTATTAATAATCGTAGCTGTGATGCTGTACTTTTTATATAAGTACAACAGGAAAAGGCATCCTGTTGCATCTAACATTGAAGGCAACACTACAATTGAGATCATCTGGACGGTGGTCCCGATCATACTTGTTTTGATAATGTTCTTTGTGAGCTGGTCAGGATTTAAGAATATGCGTGATGTCCCAAAGGATGCGATGATAGTAACGGTGACCGGACAGATGTGGAAGTGGAGCTTTGAATATGACAATAAAAAGAAATCTGATACACTGTATCTTCCTGTGAACAGGAACATAAGATTCAATTTGAAATCACAGGACGTGATACACAGCTTTTACCTCCCGGCGTTCAGGGTCAAAGAGGATGCCGTGCCGGGACGTGAGAATTATTACTGGATAAGAACGACAGATACAGGAAAATTTTATGCAGCCTGTGCTGAATATTGCGGTCTGAATCACTCTTATATGTATGCGCAGATCTTAATTGTACCGGAAGAAGAATTTGCCGTGTGGAAAAATTATTTTCCGCCTGATACTACAAAGAAAGATTCTACTGTAAAAATTGATTCATTAAAGACAACAACGTCACCGCCGGCAGTAAAGGATTCTGCAGTAACGAAAGTTGATACATTGAAAAAGAATTCAACTGTTCCGGATATGAAAAAACCGGATTCATTAAAAAAATAAATTCAGATAAATTATTCCAGCCGCAACCACACATAAGAAGAAAAGCTTACTGATCGGTACTGACCGCAAGTCTGGTCTTTATTCATTTTTAAAGATCATATTTGAGGTAACAAAGGTAAGGATAACTATCCTGGTTGCCTTCACAACTTCACTTGGTTACATTCTTGCGATTCAGGATCTCGGATCATTTTCACTATATCCTGTTGCAGGAATATTTTTTCTCGCATGCGGAGCCGCGGCATTAAATCATTATCAGGAAAGAAGATCGGATCTTCTTATGGACCGTACGAAGAACCGTCCTATACCATCGGGAACGGCTTCTGCAGCAACTGTTCTGATCATCGCAATGAGCTTTCTTGTATTAGGCAGTGCAGTGCTTTTATTTAAATCTAATCTGCTTACGTTCGGAATCGGACTGCTGACATTTTTCTGGTACAATGCTGTTTATACCCCGCTTAAAAAAGTTTTCTCGCTGGCAATTATTCCCGGCTCACTGGTAGGCGCTTTGCCGCCGGTAGCAGGATGGGTCGCCGCAGGCGGATATGTTTTTGATCCGAAGATTTTACTTCTTGCCGCATTCTTTTTTATCTGGCAGATACCTCACTTCTGGATACTACTTTTGGTATATGGAAAGGATTATGATAAAGGAGGATTTCCGACACTGACGAATATACTCAGCAACAGACAGTTAATGAACATTACTTTTTACTGGATCATACTTACGATCACTGTTGCGCTGTCGATAAATTTTTTCGATATAATAAATTATTATGTCACGAATATATTTCTCGTAATATTTTGCGCTTGGATATTTTACCAGTCACTGAAGTTCGTAACATCTGCAGGTGAAAACAAAGTTGTAAAAAAGATGTTCATTACGATCAATATCTTTACACTGCTGATCATTACTTTACTGTCACTCGACAAGCTTGTTAAATTATTTTTGGAATAAATTAATAACAAAATTTTTTAAATGGATTTTTTAGATAATCTAGTAATACCGGCAACAACACAGCATCTTAACTTACTCAAGGTAATTTTGGTATTGTCGATGCTCATATTCCTTCCATTCTTCGGCATGCTTCTGGGAGGAACAGCTTTTTCCGTAATTTTCAATGCGTACGGAAGGAAGATCAAGAATAAATTATTCATAAGACTGGCAAAGGATATCATTGACAAGCTGGCTATAAACAGATTTGTCGGAGTCGGTCTTGGTGTCATTCCGATGCTTTCGATAACATTTTGCTATGCACAGCTATTGTTTCAGGAAGAAGTGATCTCGGTGAGCTTACTTTTTGTCGCTACTTTGTTTATGGCAATATCGGTGACATTTATTTACAGCTACCAGAATACATTTCAGATAGAAAGGCTTATAGAAACATTCAAAAATATCAGCGGACTGGATAAGCATGAACTTGACACCCGGATCCCGGAAGACATAGCGGACTACGAATTTGATCTGATGAATACAAATTCAAATTCAGGACTGTACGGATTTATTCTGCTTCTGCTTACTTGCATTTTCTTCTCGGGCGGGATATCAATTGCCTTGTTTACAGACAAGTATCAGGACTTTCAAAACATCGCCCAGATGTTCTTATCCTCAGCTACCTTGTTCAATTTTTTATTCATAATAGTATTATCAATAACTGTAACAGGAAGCGCTATCCTGTTTTTCTTTTTCAGTTGGCAGGGAGGGCTTCATGATATGGATCCTGTGTATGCGAATTTTTCAAAGAAGATAGCCGGCAACATCGCGTTTACAGGTGCCGCTATACTTCCTGTATTTCTGTTTCTCAGCTTTATTTCAATTCCAAACGTCGCATTATCGGGATCAGTGTTCGTATATACAGGGCTGGCTTTTGTTTCGATATTATTGCTTTGCAATTTTTTATATGCGGTAATAAAAAATTCCGAAATGAAATACATCAGCGCGGCATTTTATGTTCTGATACTTTCCTTCGGATTTATAATAATGAAGAATGAATCAGCATTTGGAATTGCATCGCAAAAGAATTTTGAAGAGATCAATCTTAAAGCGGAAGAACTTGAAAAGCGAAAAAAGTCTAAAACAATTAATACAGCGGGTGTAAACGGGGAAGAAATTTTCACAAGGATCTGCTCCGCCTGTCATAAGTTTGATGTTAAATTAGTCGGACCTCCTTATGATCAGACCGTCCCTGCATATAACGGTGACGTGAAGAAGCTGGCTGCTTATATCCTGAACCCTGTGAAGAAAAGTCCGGATTATCCACCGATGCCAAATCCCGGTCTCAAGCCAAAAGAAGCGGATGCCGTTGCACAGTATTTAATCGAGAAAATTTCAGGAAAAAAGTAAACCGGATTTGTAAGATAGATTCATAATGCTTGTAGATTTAAGATGACAGAGGGGTTGAGTATTCAACTCCTCTGTTTTTCATTAACAAGCTTCTGTAAAATTTGAAGTTAAATTCTTAATTGTGATTTCTACCTTACTTTTAATATTAGTTAAATCATTGTAATGAAGAAAAAAATTGTAGTACTGACCGGTGCGGGTATCAGCGCTGAAAGCGGACTTTCAACATTCCGCGATTCAGGCGGCTTGTGGGAAGGACACAATGTAATGGACGTCGCATCACCCGAAGGCTGGAGAAAGAATAAAAAGCTCGTGCTTGATTTTTATAATCAAAGAAGGCGTCAGCTTTTGAAAGCATTACCTAATGAAGCTCATACCTCTCTGGCAAAACTTGAAGCGAAATTTGATGTTAAGGTCATTACTCAGAATGTAGATGATCTGCATGAAAGAGGGGGCTCGACAAAAATCATTCATCTTCACGGGGAACTGACTAAAGCCCGAAGCAGCATTGATGAGAATTTAATTTATGATTGTAAGGGAGATATTAAGATTGGTGATAAGTGTGATAAAGGTTCACAGCTAAGACCAAACATAGTGTGGTTCGGTGAAATGGTTCCTGCAATGGATGGGGCTATTGAGAGTGTGATGGAAGCTGATATGCTTATAGTGATCGGGACTTCGATGGTAGTCTATCCTGCTGCCGGTTTGATTGAATTCACTTCAGCGGATGTTCCAAAGTATGTTATTGATCCGCGAAAACCCGAAAGCTACATTATGGATAGTGATCTGACGTTCATACAAAAAAAAGCAACGATCGGTACTGCGGAATTAGTGAACAAATTGTTAACGGGATTTTAAAAAATTAACAAAAAAAATCCCTGTACGGTAAAGCTGCACAGGGATAATTAAAGGAAGAACAAATATGAAAGAACATTGCCGGCGGGCGCCGGCTACTGTATACAATCTATACAATTTTTTTTTAGTTTGGTACTCCAAAAAAAATACCTATTTTTTTTTGATGAATTATTCTGACTGAGTAATTATACCGGTCCGAACCATTCCACCACATAGCCCCATAGTTCACATAGAGCATAATAAAAAAAGCTGCTCCAGTTTTCACAGGAACAGCTTCTTTTAAATCTATATATCCTTGCTGAATTACCTTACTCTCTTAAATACAATTCTCCTGTTCTTTAATCTTCCTTCATCTGTATCATTGGTAGCGATCGGCTGATCAGGACCATAGCCGTTTGTTTCGATCCTAGTACCGTCAATACCTTTTGCAACAAGATATGACTTCACAGATTCAGCACGGTTCTTTGAAAGGTTCATGTTCATTTCCCTTCCGCCTCTGCTGTCTGTGTGTCCGCTGATCTCAACGTCGATTGCCGGATTGTCTCTCATTGAAAGATACGCTTTATCGAGAACATCTTCCGAACCGGGAGAGATTTCGTAGCTGCCGCTTGCAAAGTTGATACCTTCAAGAACTATCTCAGCTCCTACTTTTATTGCTTCTTCTCTCGGAGCTTCTATGGGAAGATCATCATCAGGATTTAATGGATTTGTTCCCCTGCCAACTTCGATGCCGTCACCGATAGTACCCAGATCAGTGTCAATCATTCTGGGATTGGTCTTATATGTAAGAACTTCATCTCCGTCAATTAATCCGTCGTCCTCGGTATCTCTGTCATTTGGAAGGGTCATATAAGTTTTTACTTCTTCATAATCATTTAATTTATCATTATCAGAATCCCTGTTGAGTGGATTTGTTGAATACTGCAATACTTCTTCACCGTCACCAAGACCTTCGCCGTCTGTATCCTTGGCAAGCGGATTGGTTTTATATTGATCGACTTCAGCTCCGTCCTTAAGTCCGTCCCCGTCTGTGTCAGGATTTTCCGGATCAGTTCCTATTTCTTCTTCTCTCATATTAATGAGCCCGTCTTTATCATTATCAAGCATTCCACTGTTGCTTCCTGTAAATGTGAGTCCAAGTGCAAGACTGCCATAAGCGTCCTTATATGGCTTTAACGCGAAGCTGTTAAGCATATCGGTAAAAGTATAAGTTGCGTTTGCACTCAGATCGAGAAGTACGTTGTTACCCATTTTGATCTCTGTACCGAAACCGAATGGGATGTGAGCTGTCCATCCGTCTGCAATGAAAGCGTACTCGGGAATAATTATTCCGGAAGGAAGATCTTTGACCTTAAAACGTGTCAGACCTGCGCCGGTATAAAAGTAAGGATTCCAGTTCTTAGCTGTTCTGGACCACGGTGAAAGACGTAATCTGGCATCAAATGGAATGATCTCTGTTTTAACATATTGCTCATCCGCCGAACCGACACTCGGGTGAAAATCATCCGTTGTTTTATACTGACCGTAACCTCCGCCGATCTCGATCGATACCAGATTGGTTAATTCAAATCCAAGATAAGCTCTTCCTAAAAATGAAAGTGAAGCTTTATATTCTGAAAATGGCATTAGTTGGTTATACTGAATTCCACCTTTCATTACATAATCTTTGAACTGTGCATCTGCCTTTGTTGAAAATAAAGCAAAGAGACACAATAAAATAAGTAAGTTTTTTTTCAAATCTTTCCTCCTCGGTATTTTTAAGTTTGATTTAATAATAGCCAATTTTAAGATAAGATTAAATAATGAAAAGGGAACGGGATATTTAATAGTTTTATGTTAATAGCTAATAATTTTGATGATTCAAATTTTTTAGCCAATTTACTATTATGTTCAATTAGTTCTATTAATATCTCTGAGATTTTTATAATTTTATTTGTAAGTGAAATCTAATTTAAATTTGATTTTATGAAAGGTAAACGAATGGAACCGATTTCAAATGAAAAACCGAGTGCTTATGCTGACAGGTTAGGTAATATTTATTCAAAACTTGGAACAGACGTAGGTATATGCGCATTGCTTAACAGCACTTTGTTTGACAACTACTTTCGTACATTCAATGGAAACATTAATGTAAGTGCAACTGAGGTTAGAGAAATCCCTCTCCCCCCCTTGAAGATATAAAACATATTGGTGAGTATTTTGTTAACAAGATCAATCTAACAAAATCAGGCATTGACAAAATTATTAATTCGTATTTTGACCTTTCACAAATTATAATTCCTTATGACAAAAATTGAGGAAGCTAAAGAAATATTAAAGGAGCTAGGTTTACCTGCCTTACAACAAAATGATATTTCAGCATATACATTGGTTGCTCTTTGCAATATCAAACCTAAAGATAATTGGAATGATTCAACCAATAAAAGTCTGAGAGTTACAAAAGGGTTAATGCAATTTGTAAAGGAAGTTTTTAGAAAAAACTATGCTGCAAATACACGGGAAACTTTTAGAAGGCAAGTTTTACACTTTTTCGTTCAGGCGGGAATGGTTATTTATAATCCTGACAATCCAAATCTTCCTGTAAATAGTCCAAATGCACATTATGCATTAACCGATTCGGTTTTATCTGTATTGAAATCATATGGTACATCAAAATGGAAAAGAAAACTAAAGCAATTTAAGATTGAAAATGAAGAGTTAACTAAGATCTATAATAAAAGTCGGAATAATCTTTTGATAAATGTAAAGTTGAGTAATGGAAAAAAGATTAAACTATCTCCGGGAAAACACAATATTGTACAGGCAGCAGTTATTAAAAAGTTTGCGCCTCGTTTTGCACACAATAGTGTGGTGTTATATATTGGAGACACTGCAAAAAAAGATTTGTATGTTGATGAAAAAAAATTGAAAAGTCTAGGAATTCCAATCGATAAACACAGTAAATTACCTGATGTTGTTATCTACAATAAATCCAAAAACTGGCTTTACTTAATCGAAGCTGTAACATCACATGGGCCTGTTTTTTCAAGAAGATTTGTTCAGCTTGAAGATTTATTGAAAAATTGTAAAGCAGAAAAAATTTATGCAACTGCATTTCCTGATTTTATGGAATTCAAAAAACATTCTAAAAATATTGCGTGGGAGACAGAAGTGTGGATAGCTGAAACTCCTGAACACATGATACATTTTAACGGAGATAAATTTTTAGGACCCGCCAAATAATACAGATAATTCACAAAAATATATGAATCTTTTAAAAACAACCCCGCCGTATCACTCCAGCGGTGTGTAATAAATTAATTTGTATAAGTAGTAATACTAATTTACAATCTTGTCCTTTATACTTAAGTTTGATCAATCCCAAATGTTTGTCATTAACAAACTAACTGACACATAAAAAGATTATGATGGACTACATTGTTGAATTTACATGGAACGATGTAACTAAGTTAACTTTTGTAATCGTTTCGGAAATAAAAAATGTCGAAGAGCTTACAGTTCTTAGTGATGAACTTTATGAAAGCTACTTAAAACGGTGTATGGATATTAATTTGTATTTCTTCGGGACTAAGGATTCAGCTATTAAATATGTATATCAGAGATTTGTAGAAGCGGGATCATGGAATAAAGCGATACAAAATACTGACTGCTTAGGGCATTTATTGGATTATAAGCTTACCTCATTATTTCCGGCGCCAAAAATTTTGAAAACATACAGTTATCTGGATTTTCCTAATTGCAGTTTAGGAATAAAATTTTAAATTGAGCTTATGGTAGATATATTCAAAATTATCATAATGGCACATCTTTTGCACATAAATTAGAATGGGTGCAGATACTGATTTAGAACTATTGAAGAAGATTTCCGATAAAGACGTTTTGGCTATGAGTGAATTTTATGATATCCATTCTAAATATTTATATACAATGATCTACTATGTGATCCTTGATGAGGAAGAGTCGTCAATTTTATTAGAGGAAGTGTTTCTTGAGATATGGAATAATACGGAAACATTTGATGAGACTATTGGTGGTCCAATTGCATGGATAACCCGCATAACGAGAAATAAAGCAAACAACAGAATTAGAGTAATCAATTAGTAATATAATTTTAGTACAGTCATAGATTTTCAATGTGATGCAGAGTATTAGCATCACAAATCCTTTCGCAAGGGAAATTACTTTTCTAAAAGCTCCTTCCGGTTTTTCTGCTTCGTCGTCCGCTGCATTTCAGCTTAGTGAGGTCTGCTCCGAACAATCGGTGCAGACTCCGATGCTGCCTTTGATTTGGGTAACAATACTGTCCAAAACATTTTTATCAACACTAAATCGCCTTGAACTAATCAACAATTACGATAATCATTATTAAAATAACCCGGCAATTTATCACCGGCGGGTAACTTTTCTTTGCCAAAACTTTCTTTTGTATATCTCTAATTGGCAGTACTGCTTGTTATCGCAACAAGCGGAGTGCGATCTATGTTGCTCTCGCTCAGTAATGAACAGAGCAAGCAAAACCTCGAAGGCTGAAAGACTCAATGAAAGCAAAAACTTTAACACACACATAAATATTTCAGTTAAAATTATAAAAATCTTTTCTTAGAGTCTGTAAGAGTCTGTGTGCCATCGTGGCAAAAGTTGGTTTTTCAAAAGTAGCGGAGTTAATTGAAACTAAAAATTTTTTACTTTCTAAATCCCATTGTTTTAGACGGATGTGTTTGGGTAAACCAGTTAAGTCATAATTAAATGTAACCATAGCAGTAGTAATCTTTTCTTTTCTTTTTTGCTTCTTTTTTCTTTTCTTTTGTTAATAATGTTAGTATTGT
>JAWXBH010000033.1:0-12720 GCA_034439935.1 bacterium | reverse complement strand
GTATAGAAGTATTGAATCTTTTAATGTTTTTGAAGAATTTGAATTAAATTTACGATCCATTCTTAGTATCAGGATAAGGGTAAAGGTAAATGAGATGGGAGGGCTAAAGGAGAATATTAGAATTAAAAAAGCCGGTAAGAAGAATCCTACCGGCTGTGAACGTGGAAAAAGTGATTCTTTATAATCTGAACTTTGCACCACCGGTAATCTGGATACCAGTAGTTTTTGTAGTTGAAGGAGTAGTAGCCTGGTTGACTGTTTTTTCAATATTGCTTAGTCCCAGACCATAACCTGCCTGAATAAAAAGATCAACTTTCGGTGCAATCTTGAAATCAATACCACCACCAAAAAACAAACCAAAATCTATAGATTCTGTTGATGCACTTACATCCTGTGTAAATGTAGTACCACCTCCAACAAACTCAATTTCAGAGGCTAACTTTAATCCAAGAGTAGGTCCTCCGATTAAATATGGTTTAACTTCAGTCAAAGGAAACCTAACTTTCAGTAAAACAGGGAACTCCAAATAGCTTAATTTACCTGTTGCTTCACCTGTAACTCCCGTATTTGTTGTTGCTGGAAATTTGTTTCCTTTCATGATATATCTCATTCCTGTGGTAATTCCAATAGTAGGTGTAAAGCCAATATCAACTACTCCACCAACTAAAAATCCGGTTCTGGTGGATGAATTTATACTAGGTGTATTATTCGTATTTGCAATGTTAATACCTGCTTCAATACCAAGACCAAGGGATTGCGAATAAACATTTGTTGAAATTAAAAAAGCTGAGATGAATAGAGCAAGTGTTAATAGTTTTTTCATTTTTTATTTGAGTTAATTAGTAAATAAATTTTCATTTTTATTTATGGAATTACGAAGTTTGCTGTTGTACTATAAGCGGTTCCGTTGGAGTTTTCAGTTCCAGCGAACTGGAAGGTCCACGCTTGTTGCGACTGAACTCCGGTATATGGACCGAAATTATAAACTGTGTCTTTGCTGAACACGTATGCCGGATTACCATTTTGAATTGTATCAAAAAACGGCTGTGCAGGTAATCCGACGATTAAGGTTGTAACTTTAACATCTACGTTTGGCTTAAAGCCAAAATCATAGTTTTGTCCATTTGGGGTTCCGGATATTGTAAAAGAAACATTTCCGCCGCCGCCAGGTCCGATAATTCCGCCTCCGGTAGAATTGCTACCACATCCTGCCGCAATAAATAGCAATAATGCAGTTATTACAAAATAAATTGATTTCATTTTCTCTCCTTTGTTTTTAATTAATTTAGTTAAATTCATTTTTAGTTTCAATCTGTTTTAAATTATAAACCCCCAATGCTTCTTTATTGGCAAGTTCAAGGCGATTGAAGATGCTGGTGCAGAAAGAAGTTTACCGGGGGTTTAAAAAAAAATTTTTAGGTTTTAAAAGCACCTTGTTTCGCCTTGATGTACAAAATTAATAAGTTGAAACAGATTTACCAAAGAGAAATAATTCATATTTTAGAAATTATTCTTCCGTAAATGCGCCTCTCATTTACAAAAAGTGGGAAATTAATTTAATAATTAAAGAAAATCTCTATCGGCGTTTAGAGAAATAGTTGAGAATTTAGCTTAATAATTTGAGATGGATCTTATAATCCTCGGAATTTTATAAATCTTTTGTAACTAATGAAGTGGACAATGATCTTTCAGGTTTAGACAATGATCTTTCAGGTGTAGACAATTATCTTTCAGGTTTAGACAATTATCTTTCGGGTGTAGACAATGGTCTTTCAGGTGTAGACAATGATCTTTCAGGAAAAAACCATGATCTTTCAGGAAAAAAGCATGATCATTTAGAAAAACATTATCTTTCAGAAGTAAATGATCTTATAAATCTTATTGATTTAAAAATCTGACAATCAAATTCATTTCATTTCACACTCATTATAATTAATTTTGTACATGCTAAAAAAGAGTTTAATATTTACAGGAACATTCATTGCATTGTTCTTTTTCATTAACAATGTGATTATGCCATGGTATGTAAAGCATTCTGATACAGTAAAAGTACCGAGGGTCACAGGAATGAATTACATTGAAGCCAAAAATTTTCTTGAAGAAGCCGGTCTTGAGATAAAGCAGGGTGATGTAAAATACGATGAGAACATTCCAATAGGACAGATACTTGATCAGAATCCACCACTGGATGAAATGGTAAAATACGGCAGGAGAGTTTATGTAACGATTTGCGGGGGTGAACAATTATCCGAAGTTCCTAACCTTCGCGGAAGATCATTGCGTGATGCTAAGTTCGCGCTTGAACAAAGAGGTCTGAAGCTTGGCGAAACAGTCCGCAAGACTACAAATGAGTTTCCTGAAGACTTTGTTATTTCTCAGATAATTCAGCCCGGCAGCAAAGTTAAAAGAAACAGTTCGCTTGATCTTATATTAAGTGACGGACCTGTCGTCGGTGATCTAAAAGTCCCAAATGTTATAGGAAAAAGTCTTGAGGAGGCGAAGAAACTTATTACGGACACCAAGCTTAAAGTTGGCAAGATTACATATCAGACCAATAACGAACTTCCGCCCGGACAGATAATCGATCAGTATCCAAAGGTGGATAAATCCGCTAACGAGAATACTGCGATTGATCTCTTCGTTGCAAGAAAGAAAGTCGTCGTGCAGCGCGAAAGTGATGAAGAATCCGGAACCGTGACAGATGAAAATAAAGATGATGGAACGAAGAAGCCTGACCCTCTTAAAGATGATGCTATGCCGCCAACAAATACAAATGGCAAGACTGACAAGGATGAAAAAACTGACAAGCCCGCCGAAAAGAAAAAAGATAAACCACCGGTCATTAAGAAAGAGGAAGTCAAGCCCGATGTAAAGAAAGAGGAAAAGAATTAAATGAAAAAAATTTGCCCATCAATACTTTCAGCGGATTTTGCAAAGTTGAAGGAAGAGATAAAGGAGGTCGAAGCCGCCGGTGCGGATATTATTCATTGTGATATAATGGATGGAAGCTTTGTCCCCAATATTAGTTTTGGCGCGAAGATAGTTTCGGATGTAAATAAGATAACAGATATTCCTCTTGATGTTCATCTGATGATCAACAATCCCGATAATTTCATCGATGCATTTTACAAAGCAGGAGCTGATTACATTTCAGTCCACTATGAAAATAATTTTCACCTCAACAGAACCGTCAGCCACATTAAAAGTCTCGGCGTTAAAGCGGGAGTTGTGATAAACCCTGCCACTCCGGTATTCATGCTTGACGAGATAATCGAATACGCGGATTACATACTTTTAATGAGCGTAAATCCCGGCTTCGGCGGTCAGAAATTCATTCCTAACATTATGAATAAGCTAAGGATCCTTAGAAAAAAAGTGACCGACGGAAATTATAAATGTGAAATTGAGATCGACGGCGGAGTGGGACTTGCCAACATTAAAGAGATCTCCGATGCCGGAGCTGATATGATCGTTTGCGGCGCCTCCGTCTTCGGTGCTAAACACCGGAGTGAAGTCATTAAGAAAATGAGATCACTTATTATTTGATAAAGAAAATTTTTTAACACAGCATCCGCTTTAAAACTAATTTTCAAATGCACAACTACGATTTATTACATACTGACAGTTAAATGAAAAATGTTTTTTTCAATCATGAAGTTCTTGATGCTGAGAAAAAAATAATCCTCTCATTAAAAGTATCTTCCGGCGATCTGATGGAACACGCCGGTTCCAATTCTGCTTCATACATAATCGATCATGTTCTCATTCATTATTTCCATCCTGTTTATATTTTAACCGGCAAAGGCAATAACGCCGGTGACGGATTTGTCATTGCAAGATATCTCGCTTCAGCGGGTTTTGAAGTTACAGTTCTTTCCTTATATAAGGAAGACGAACTCAAAGGCGACGCGCTTATTAATTTTGAAAAGCTGAAAAAGCTCAAAGCTGAGAAGCTGAAGATTGTTTACTGCAATGATGCTGATGATCTGAAAAGAGAAATTAATGTTGATGAGAAGATAATTATCGACGCAGTCTTTGGTGTCGGTTTTAAAGGTGAGCCGGATGAAAGGATGAAGAGCATTATTGAATTTGTTAACGATATGAAAAACAAAATAGTGGTTTCAGTCGACGTGCCTTCCGGTCTTTACGATCATGATCAGAAAACAATTTGCATAAATGCGGATCTTACTTTGACAATGGGTACGAAAAAATTTGCGGAATTATTTTATGCAGGAAAGGAAAGCTCGGGTAAAGTTGAAGTACTGAATATCGGTGTTGATGAAAATGAATTTAAAAAGTATAACGAGCGAAAGATCTTTGAAATTGAATCCGACGATTTAAAAAAAATAATACCGCAGAGAAAAACTGATTCAAATAAATATTCCAACGGTAAAGTGTTTGTGCTTGCCGGTTCAAGAGGTCTGACGGGTGCGGCTTACCTTTGTTCGATGGCTGCATTGAGAACAGGCAGCGGCGCGGTGGTAGCAGGAATTCCGGAATCTTTAAGCCCGATAATGGCTGTCAAGCTTACCGAAGTAATGACTCTTGCACTGAGCGAAACGTCAGAAGCTACTTTATCTCTCAAAGACTTTGACAAAATTTCCGAAAAGATAAAATGGAGCGATGTAACGCTTATCGGTCCCGGCATTTCAAAGAATAAGGAAACCCTTGAACTTGTACGAAGGATTATTAAAGAGTGTGATTCACATTTTGTGATTGATGCAGATGCAATTTCAGCATTTAAAGAGGACCCGGAGCTGCTGAGAAACAGGAAGATCATCCTTACTCCTCACATTGGTGAGTTCGGGAATCTGATTGGAAAAACCACGAATGAAATAAAGAGTAATTTTTATCAATATGCAAAAGACTTTTCAGATAAATACGAAGTGACACTTGTCTTAAAGAATGCACCCACAATAATAGTCAGTGAACAAAGCTTCTATATTAATTCAACAGGCAGGGAGAACTTGGCGACAGCAGGAACCGGTGATGTCCTTTCGGGGATCATAGCAAGTTTGTATTCACAAACCAAAGACAGAACAGGAAGTGCTTACGCGGGAGTCTATCTGCACGGGATGTGCGGGGATCAATTATACAAAACCAAAGGCAACTCTACAATTGCCGGGGATCTTATTGATGTACTTCCGGAAGTGAAAAAATGTTTTGATACTACGAAGAAGCTTTCTGAACACAGATCAAGATAAAACTACGAAGGCATTAACATACGAGACTCGAAGACATGAAAAAGAGGCAAAGATTTAAAGAAGCTATGATGTAAATTTCTTTTCTTTGTGTCTTTGTGACTTCGTGGTAAATCTTTTGACATTCAGCGTCAAAGTAAGTAATGAAAACAATTTGAAGATTAATCCGAAAATTTATCATGCCGCGCTTATTTCATATTGTGCGGCGATCTTTATACAGTCTTCATTTCCAAGTGACAGTTTTCCGTCGGTAGGATTTGAGTTTGCCGATAAGCTTGTGCACTTTATCATTTACGCGGTACTTTTTGTTTTATTTTTTTATTCATTAAAAAATCAGAGTAAAAATGTTAAATTGCAAAAGTATCCCTTGGAGTTTGCTTTACTGTTTACGGTAATATATGGAATGACGGATGAGATCCATCAGTACTTCGTTCCTAACAGGAGCTGTGAATTCTCGGACTGGGTTGCTGACGCACTCGGTGCATTAACTTTATATTTTATGTTCAAATATATTTACAAAAGAAAAACAATCTTACCTTTATTACTTGTAATCTGTGCATCCATGAGCTGTTCATCTTCAAACAATTCCTCCAACTCCCCTGTGACAAACATTTCCGGAACGGAGGCATGGCTGAACCTGATGCCGGTAGTGGGAGAGCAGTCAAACATATTGGGATTTACATTTGATGTTGATATAAAGGGAAGTGCGGACAGCAGATATGAGTTTAAAGACCTCGTAATTTTATTTGACAACGGTACAGTTACAGGCAAAAAATTTGCAGCGGAAAATATTTCAACAAAGCAGAACGAAGCAAAGTTTAAAATAAATCAGGTACCGGGAGAAAGCTATTTGACAAACAGCGACAACAATCCAAAGGAAATACAGTTACGAGTAACACTTTATGACGGAAGTAAAAAAATAAAACTCATCACAACTCCGAAAATTAAATTACAAACTGTCTATTAATTAATGATACAATACAAAGAAATCTACGACATCTTACCGATGCTGATAATAGCTTTCTCAGCAACGTTCATTCTGATGCTTGAAGTATTCATAAAGAAAAGCGAGCCCGTTATATATGTATTCAGCATACTTGCTGTTCTGGGAGCTATCGGAACATCCTTCATGCGCATCAATACGGAGATGATCATCTTTAATCAGTTTCTCAAGCTTTCAAACACTGCAATTGCATTCAGCGTCATAATGCTCGTCGGCGTGCTCATCACTGTGATAGCGTCAAAGAGCTATATTGAAAAAGAGAACATAAACTTCGGCGAATATTATTCGCTCGTTTTATTCTCACTGCTTGGAATGATGCTGATGGTATTCGCCAATGACATACTCATAATTTTCATAGGGCTCGAGTTAATGTCCATATGCTTTTATGTTCTTGCAGGATTTTTAAGACTGAGACAAAAGTCAAATGAAAGCGCATTGAAATATTTTCTTCTCGGCGCGTTCATGACAGGATTTATTCTTTACGGAATAGCCCTGATCTACGGTTCAACCGGATCAACTAATCTTGTCGCGATCTACGCAATGCCGAATGTAACTTCCAATTATGTATTTGTAATAGGTACCAGTCTCGTTGTAATAGGATTTATGTTCAAGATCGGAGTATTTCCTTTTCAGATGTGGATCCCTGATGTATATGACGGTGCTCCAACGGTTATTTCGGGAATGCTTTCAACCGCCGGTAAGATAGCAGCAGTCGGTACTTTACTTCCTATGGTTTTTAATTTAAAGATCGCTAATTTCAAATTAATATTCGCTGTCGCCGCCGTAGCTACAATGCTTTACGGAAATGTGATTGCACTGGCGCAGACAAATATCAAACGCCTTCTGGCTTACTCATCCATCGCAAGCGCGGGATACATATTCGTCGGCATTGCATCGATGAGTGAATTCGCTGTCAAGGGTATCGCCTATTATCTCATAGCTTATACTTTCATGCAGCTCGGAGCGTTCATAGTTGTATCAATAATTGAAAAGAAGGATGACGGTTCGCGTGATTATAAGAATATTGATCTTGAATATTATAAAGGATTAGGAAAAAGAAATCCTGTAATAGCATTATACATGACATTGTTCTTATTCTCATTGGCGGGTATACCTCCGTTTGCGGGCTTCTGGGGGAAATATTATCTGTTCTATTCCGCAATACAGGCAAATATGATCTGGCTTGCTGTAGTTGGCATATTGCTGAGTTTGATCGGAGTTTACTATTATATTAAAGTCATAGTTTATATGTGGTTCAGTGACGCGGATGAGAGTATAATGACGGAAAAGATTTCATTTGCAAACACCGGAGCTGCTGCTTCATTCCTTGCAGTTGTGGGAACAATTCTTCTGGGAATTGACCCATCAATATTTTTTAAATTATTTAAATTTGTAACCGAGTAATGGAAATACTTTATTCCAAATGGCGTCCTGATTCAATGACCGATGAGAAACGGCTTGAAGAGCTTATTTCAATTTTCAGCTATCTCCTGATACAAACCAGCGGCGGCATACAGGAAGCTCTGGACTGGATCGAACAGCTTGATGCGGAATATGATCTGTTCGACAAGGATCTTTCATTTGGTGATTTTGTAGATGAACTCAAGAAGAAGGGTTACATTGCAGAGAAAGATGGAATGAAGATCATTACTTCCAAAGGTTCACAAAGGATCCGCAGCGAATCACTGAAGAAAATATTTTCCGGAATGAAGCCCGATACTTCAGGATATCATGAAACGAATAAAAGCGGAAGAGGACTTGAGAAGCTTAGTGAAATAAAGAAATATGAATTCGGTGACAATGTAAATAACATTGATCTTACGTCAACAATTAAGAACGCGTTCGTTAATTCAAACATAGATGATTACCGGCTGCGTGAAGATGACATTGAAATTTATGAAACTGAACATCTGACAAGCTGCTCCACGGTACTGATGATCGACATTTCACACAGCATGATATTGTATGGTGAGGACAGGATCACTCCTGCAAAAGAAGTTGCACTGGGATTGTCGGAGCTTATACTCACAAAGTTTCCCAAAGATAAGCTTAACATAGTTGTCTTCGGCGATGATGCGAAGGAAATAACGGTTCGTGATCTTCCTTATCTTAATGTAGGACCTTTTCATACCAATACAAAAGCGGGTTTGCGATTATCACGGCAGATACTTAAGAAGAAAGGAAATGTTAACAAGCAGATCTTCATGATAACTGACGGTAAGCCGTCAGCATTATTCACTGATGACGGGAGGATCTACAAAAATTCGTTCGGGCTGGATCCACGCATAGTGAATAAAACTCTCGATGAAGCTGTCGCCTGCAGAAAAGATAAGATAAAGATCACTACTTTCATGATCGCACAGGATCATTACCTCATTAATTTCATTCAGGAATTTACAAAGGCGAACAACGGTAAAGCATATTATTCAAGTCTTGACAATCTCGGTCAGCATATATTTGTTGATTATCTTAAAAACAGAAACAAGTTTAATTAAATACCTTCCTTAGCTTTGAAAATTAAACTTCCACTTTTATTACTCATTGCACTTCTCAATAGCAGCATCTATTCCAAAAGCGACAGTCTATATTTTTTTACATCTGATGTTTTGTTTGTTCCGACAAAAGCCGGCATATTCGAATCAAGGACAGGAGTAACAAAATTTACTGATAAGAAAAATCTTAAGCTTGACATAGGAGTTTCATTTGATGTGATCGGTCTTAATTCAGGCATTGAAAGGTTTTCAGTCGGTGTGGACTTTTTTACTTTTTCAAATTTAAGGAGTGAACAAAATTTTAAATTCCCTGTTGATGCCATTGATTATCTTTTCGGCATTAATTTAAATTATAAAAAACATATTTCATTAAAAAATAATTTAGCTCTGAGATTCAGATTGTCTCACATTTCTTCTCACCTTCAAGACGGACATATTTACGAGCGTTCTGATACCATATTTAAACCCTTTGTTTTCAGCAAGGAGTTTATTAATCTTGCAATTGTGAATGAGTACAGCGTAAATAACGAGCTTCATCTCAAAAGCATGCTTGGTATCGATTATATCTTTCATTCAATACCGGGAAGCATTTCAAAATTGTCCGGACAGCTCGGTCTGGAAGCAAGATATTTTTTAACGGATATACTGAGCTTATATGTTTCAAATGATCTTGTTCTGGCATCCGTGAATTCAAAGTCTAATCTTAATGAAAATTTCGAATCAGGCATTACTCTCGGCAAGCTTAACTCAAGGTCAATAAGTTTGTACTATACTTTTTATGACGGGCAGGATTACAGGGGACAATATTACGGCAGCTATTTGAATTATAACGGCATCGGCGGCAGAATTGAATTTTAAAAAACAATCATGATCTTCTTATTAATATTAAATTTCTTCTTTATG
The DNA here is from genome assembly GCA_034439935.1 of bacterium. GTDB lineage: Bacteria > Bacteroidota > Ignavibacteria > Tepidaquicellales > Tepidaquicellaceae > JAGPCH01. The sequence continues at coordinate 3,121 of JAWXBH010000033.1, read as the reverse complement.
GGCGCAAGTGACAGTGTGCTTGTAATGGACAAAGAGGTAACCGACTTTCAGAGCGCGGTATCAATTACAACAGATGCAAAGGAAAATATATACGTGCTCGATGCCGGTTCCAATCAGGTGATCAAGTACGGAAATTATCTCGATTATAAAAAGAGGAACGGCAAGCAGGGATGGGCTGAAGGACAATTTGATTCACCTACTTCCATCGACGGTTCGTCGGGGCTTGATATCTTTATTACTGACGGTAAGAACAGACGCGTGCAGCGTCTTGACCTTGAGCTGAATCCTGTTACTTCACTTAAGACAAATCTGATTGACTTCCCTGCCGACCTTCAGTTCAATACGCCCGTTGCGACTCTTGTACTGAATTCAAAAGAGCTATACGTCATAGACGGCGATAACAACAGGATCATTGTTTATAAAGACGGCAGAACTCCTACAGAAATATTCGGTGATTATAGGTCCGGAAAAGGGCAGCTTGAAAGACCTGTTAAGATATTAAAGGATGATAAGAACTTTGTATATGTTTTAGACAAAGAACAGAAAGCGATAATCAGATTTGATAATCTTGGAAATTACATAAGCAGAATTGAAATAAAGGATCTTGAGAACTTTGCTATCAAAGGCAGCAGAATGTATCTGTTCAACGGAAAAGAAATAATCAAATATGATCTTGACAAGAATTCCATAATTGAAAAGAAGATATTTCCGGTAAGTTTTACGCGTAAAAAAATCAGAGACATATATGTTTTGAACGGAGAAAAGTATTTACTCTTAGGAAAAAATGCGTTAAGTTTGTGGGTAGAAAATAATTAACTAAACTAAAAGGAGAAAATTATCATGCGAGGTCTAAATAAAGTAATGTTGATAGGACACCTTGGAAAAGATCCGGAGCTGTCTTACACACCAAATGGTACGGCGGTATGTAAGTTTACAATTGCAACAGATGAATCCTATAAAGGTGACGATGGAAACATTGTGCCAAAAACAGAATGGCATAATATTACTGCCTGGAGAAAACTTGGCGAATTATGCGCTCAATATCTCAAAAAAGGAAGCAGGGTATATCTTGAAGGAAAGATCCAGACTGATTCATACGAAAAGGACGGAAAGAAAAGCTACTTTACCAAAGTCGTCATCAGTGAAATGCTAATGCTTGATTCAAAAGGGGGCGGAAGCGCTACTGCACCTGTCGGCGCTAACAGTAACGGAGTAGAAACTTCTTCGGATGTGAAAAGTGATGATGACCTGCCGTTTTAATTAATAGATCATCAGCTTCATGCAAAAAACACTTCCACCTGATTTCATAAACTCACCGGTCTCAACTTCTATCAAGTTGAGACCGGTTTCTTTTATATCTTTTTTAAACTTAGTACTCCCCTTCTGAACTATAACATTCTTTCCGTCCGGGCAATGACAGTTACAAACAAAGTATTTTAAATTTTCCTCTACATCTGCGTAGATAATTTGCTTAAAATTAGCCGTTAGAATCTCCAGATCTTCATCTCCAAAAGCTGACTTGTCAATCACAAGAAGGTCTTTATTTATAATCGAAAAACATGTATCTAAATGATATAGGACAGAGTTTATAAGCTTGAGCTTAACTATTTTAAAGTTAACATAGTTAGCGATAACATCGTAAGTTATTTCCTGCGTCCTGTATCCATAGCCGCCAAAGAGAATGTTCCTCTCGAAATCTATCACGCAATCCCCCATTGACTCAAAATATTCAACCTCCGGAGGCAGCTCAATGGTCTCGTATCCATTCTGCTTATAAAACTCGTTAAAGTGTCTGACCTCACCTTTACGCTGTACATTTTTCATCCTGCTTAAGATCACGCATTTTCTGCCTGAAGCATTGGTAAAAGGGAGTGATTGATTTGCAGTGAAGACCATATCGACAAGACCATTTACAGGGGGTATCAATTCAACAGTAAATCCGAGTTTTTCATAGACCTTTTTCAGTTCATTCCACTGCTGCATTGCAAGAGCATGATCAACATTGTTTATCTGTGACTTCATGAACTCGTTTCCTTCATAATTGACATCGAAATAATCGGGGCTGCACATCAGGATTTTTGTGGGAGACATTGAATTAGTTTTGGTTTAATGTAAAATATTTAAAACGGTGGTGAATAGAAATTCCGTTTTCGCGCGTCTATGGTCAGACTTCGGGTGAATACAATGCACTGACGAATAAGAAATACTAAGATGAGATGATAAAGAAGTATGGCGTTAACAACAGCCGCTGCTTTGCGAAATAGAGAGAGCGGGGGTTTTTTGTGAGAAGGAAATGTTACGAATAATTATGAAAGAACAATTTATTTAATACCTTTTATCCTTTGGGGGATGTGGATCTTTTCCATAACTGTCCTTATCCTGAATTTTCCCATCACTGCCGTGAATAAATAACTCAGAATTTTGATTTCTTGCAATTTGCCTTCCTACTTTCAAAGCATCGGCTTTTTTGTCTGTAATAATATTAAATTTTTTGCTCCCTTCTTTCTTTACAGCCCAACCGGTTCCCAGAGGGATAACATGTTGATTATTTTTTTTCATAGTTTATTTCAGAGCTTTGACAATTTTATTTACAAATTTAATAAATTTTGAAGTTTTAATTTGTTTATATTTACAATCCGGTATCGCAATTCAGGGTCCCAATACAATATTTCAGTCCACTCAATTAAAAGTACATTTTTAATTTTAAACTCCTTCCCCGATATTAATAAAAGATCATTTAAATTATGTGTCCTAAACGTTTTCAAACTAATCTGACGTAAACCAATCAAGAAATTCTCTTTAAGACCATCTGGATAAGTATCAAGCTCTAATCGATTTTCAGGATAGCCCTGAGAGAGTTTAAATAATTTACAAACATTTAGTTTAAGCATTAACTCAATGGAATAACCTGACAAATAGACTGCACAATCATATCTGTTGTTTTGAAACATAAGCTCTGCTTCTTTTAATCTCTTATTTGTCAATTTTTTAAAATCACTAATTGAAATAATATACACCGGATAAATTCATAATTTGCTCTTTTAAAAATAATTTCTGTAAACTTAAAACTCAATGTATTCAGAGAACAAAAATGATTTGTGTTCATTGAATGGGATCTGAT
>JAWXBH010000032.1:0-2735 GCA_034439935.1 bacterium | reverse complement strand
TTAGTAAAATATCTATTTTAGATTCTTTCATCGCTTAAAAATGTTAGCCAATTAATTGTCTGTTAACTTTTGTCATACTTATTTTTTATGTTGAAACTGAGAAATACCGTAACTTCTTGCTATTTGGAATTATCCTGCTAAATCTCATTAACTGGAAGAGCCAATAAAGGAATTCGAGTATGACAAGCCATCTTCTTAGTTAAACTACTATGAAAAAAGCGGTCAATAAAACTTTTACGCTTGATAGTAGTCACCACAGTTAAATCAATTTTTTCTTTTTTAACTAGGTTCGAAATACACCGTTCTGCATCATTCCCTTGGTGTAAACTAAACTCTTTGTTTCTTTTCTTCAATGAACTATTGATTGTTTTTTTGAAAGCTTCCATCAACTCGGTATCTTTCACAGAAGGTTTTCCTTTTGGGCTGATATGCAGGAAATGAATAGCTGCATTTTTTGTAACTGAAAACTGAAAAAGAAATTTGAGTGCAATCAAATCATGCAAAGCATAATTAGTTGGCATCAGCATTTTTTGAATTGGCTTGTATTTGTAATTTGAAGGAACAGCCAAAACTGGACACTCACTTTTGGCAATAATATCGGCAGTAACACTTCCTATTATTATTTCTTTTAAGCCACTTGCGCCAGTAGTTCCCATGATAATCAAATCAATTTTATTTTTCTTGCTGTACGAAATTATTTGTCGTGTTTCTGCTCCTTTGTCAATACAAATTTCTATCGCAACATCAGGAAATTTTTCATTCATTTTAAACTTTAGTTTTTCAATTCTGATTTTCAATTCCTGTTCGACTTTAATGATTTCTTTCCTATTATATTCAGGTGTACCTGATAAAGCACTATTAAAAGGGATAAAGGAGTGGTAGAAAATAAATTTAGCATTACTGCCTGATGCAAAATTTAAAGCATACTCAATCGCATTGATTGAAGCTTTTGAAAAATCAGTTGGAAGAAGGATTTTTATCATTTTCGCTAATTTATCTTATTGTTAATTTTTTTTCGGCTTTGTTTATATTCTCTATCCCTTTTATTAATTCTACTTTAACACATTACTTTTTTTCCGATAATGTCTATTGATATCGCTCTGTCGCTGTCGGTGTCTGATGGCCATTTTTTCTTCAAAAGGCAATGGTTTTTGTTCTTGTATAAAATTGTCAATAATAGCATCTCTAATATCTCTGTAAGAGAGAAGGGGTAGTTCTGCTTCATGTTCTTTCTTTTCCATCGTAAAAAATGCTAAAGCCATTAAACTTAATGCAATATGGTGATTCCATGCCAACCAGCCTCTTACTTGATAATCACACATTCCTATATTCTGTTTTGCCTCTCTAAAAGATTGTTCAATGTAAAATCGCTGAGACTGATATTCGGCCAACATCTCTTTAGTAAACTCTTCCAGACTTCCATTGGACAATATGAAATGAACTACAGTCGTTTTATATTGCTTTGTCTTTCGAATAATTAATGTTCTTTTTACGCAAGTATCATTTTCATTTACATAAATTTCTTTAGCATGTACCTGTGATACCAACGCTCCTTTACAACCATTGCGTAATACTACCGTACTCCAGTCCTTATCAGTAAGGTCAGCCATATATTTATCTACTCTTTTTGATTTTTGATTGGGCTTCGCTTTGATCGGGGTTTTACCTCGACCTGGTTTTTTAGCAGGCACTTCAATCTGAAATTCCTGCTCGAATATTTGGATATCTTTATGTACATCCAAGACAAATAAAATACCTAGTTCATCTAATCCTGCACGGAATTCTGAATCATGGCCATATAGGGCATCTGCAGCTACATAATCTATTCTTATTCCAGCCTCCTTTTGACGCTTTACAATTTCTAATGCTATGGCTGTTTTCTTCTTGTAAACTGTATCTTTGGGTACACCAGCCTTTTCCATCCGTTTAGGATTATTTGTCCATTCTTGAGGGAAATATAATTGTGCATCTATTAAACTAAAATGCTCTCCCGCACACAAAGTAGCGAATACCGCAACCTGACAGTTTGCCTGTTTACCTACAGTGCCACAGTATTGATGAGCCACTCCCACTGATTTTTCTCCTTTCTTTTCTTCTGATGATTCATCAATTATCAAGCCTACTGATTTTTCATTCTTAAAAAGATCGTTAATATCCTTAGCAACTGAATCCATTAACTCTCTGGCACTCCATGGAGATTCACTTATAAAATGTTGGATTCTATGATAGTCGTTTGATGGAAGATTCCCACTCATAGCTTCAATGTTGCGTGAGCCGCGTTCGGTTACTACTAATAATTCTGAATAAAGTTTTGCTTGAGGTAGTAAAGATTTGGTCTTTGTTCTGAATATCAACGCCTTATGTTGGCAATACTTTTTAAGCCGTTTACTAACGGACGATAATTTGCTCTTGGCATAAGGGGCTATATATTTAGGGTTACTTTTTTAGGTTATATTTTTACTTGTTTGACGAGCAAATGTAATAATTTTTGTATCTTTTTCCTAATGTGTTAAAGTAGAACTAGGATGTTTCAATAAAGATACTGCCTCAATGTATATTTTAAAAGTTCCTGTCATAACCTTCAATCCGTTTCCAGAATTGTGCATAAATACAGGAAAAGTAAATCTTACAAAAATTACGAATTCAAAGCCTGAAGGTGGTTGTTGGAAGGTTATAAATTAAGATTCTTACAGAGATTCAGTTTATCTAAGACCAGGGATAATTAGTTTTGATAC
>JAWXBH010000031.1:0-6749 GCA_034439935.1 bacterium | reverse complement strand
TTTTAATTACATTAATGTTTTGCTAATTTTCAAAATAAATAAATCATTTATTTGTATTATATTCTAACAACATATTTTCCTAATCACTGGGACAAAATTCCAAATAACCGCACAAGTTATAAAAGAAGATTCTTAAGTATCACTGATGACCGGCTGAAAAATAATACGCCAACAATATTTCTTTGGATAAATAAAGACAGCAAAAATATTGAGAAAGCATGGATTGGTAAGATTTTCAATATTGAAAAAACAGATGATTCCATATTTTATTCTATTAAGATAGAAAAAGAAATTGAAGTTGACCCAGAATTTGCAAGCACGAAAATAGGATGGTACGTGATAGATGAAGAACTTGACTTGTCAAAGGATGAAGTATCTCAAAAAACCACAAACCCGCATATACTGAATGGTAATTGGGATCAGGGAATAGCTCTGAACCTGCATACTTTGAAAAGTATAAAACTTCCTGATGGAAAATTTGATACTACTTATACTACTTTAGGCAATGCCTTACACAAATTAAAATATTGGAAAGATATTTCTTTTATTCCCTTTATCGTTGATAATGTTTGTGTTTTTTTGAACAATGATTTTAGTAATTTCTTGAAAATAACTGATGTGATTTTACCCGTTCCCCCTTCAGATACATCCAGAAGTTTCCAACCGGTTTACGAACTTGCAAAATCAGTTTCTTCAAAAGTAAATATCCCTGCCGATTTTAATTACTTGATAAAACTTAAATCCACTTCACAGATTAAGAGCATTGAAGATCCTGATGAAAGAAAGAGAATTTTAGACGGAGCAATTGATATGAAAGACAAAAGATATGAAGGCAAAAATGTATTGCTGTTTGACGATTTGTTTCGTTCCGGTTCAACACTTGCTGAAATTACAAAGTTGTTGAAAGATAAAGGGAAAGTCAAACTAGTATTTGTTTTAACTATAACAAAGACACGAACAAAAAGATGATAAGCGAAAACTTATTCTGGATTGCTGCTTCAAAACCAAATATTAAAGCCGAAACGGTTAATAAGTTCATTGTCTATCTTCATAATAATCATTTAGAATTAAAAGATTTTCTTAATTCAAACGGAAGTTTTCAGTTAAATGCTTACCCTGATTTAAATAAAATACTTGATATTCAAAAGACTATGAATGAGAGTGCTGCAGTCATAGATGAATTAAAAAAACATTGCATCGAAATAATTTCAATAACTTCTGAATTTTATTCAAAGCGTCTTAAGGATAATTTAAAAGTTAAGAAATCTCCTCCGGTAATTTTTGCAAAAGGAAATAAATCTTTATTGAATGAAGATTCGGTTTCGATTGTCGGTTCAAGAACTGCAAGTGACATTTCGTTAATGTTTACTGATGATACGGCAAGAGAGAATGTGAAACGAAATAAGGTGATAGTAAGCGGATATGCCAAAGGAGTTGATCGACAGGCATTGGATTCTGCACTAAAGTATAATGGAAAAAGTATTATTGTTTTGCCGCAGGGAATATTAACTTTCAAATCCGGCTTCAGACTATATGAAAGTGAAATCAACAGCGGAAGACTGCTGATTATCAGCACTTTTTTTCCAAACGTAAAATGGAGTATTCCGCTTGCAATGGCAAGAAACTCCATCATATACGGATTGGCAAAAGAAATATTTGTGGCTGAATCAAATTTCTCCGGAGGAACGTGGTCAGGAGTTCAGGAAGGATTAAGAAATAATCAGATAATATTTGTCAGAAAACCTTTGCCGGAAGAAACTAATGCAAATAATAAATTAATTGAACTCGGAGCAAGATCATATAGCTGGCATCCGGATAAGATTTATGAAGTCTCCCTGAGTCTTGATGAACATGTAAGTGATCTTTCTGCTTTCAAAAGTCCTGTTGATTTAATACTTGAGTGCCTTTCATTAACTCCACAATCTGCAAGATCAATTAAAGATAGTCTAAAGCTTAATTGGAGTACGAATAAAATTACATCAATTTTAAAAAATTCAAATAAGGCAGAAGCAATTAAGACCAAACCACTGAAGTTTGTAAAAAGAGAGTCACAGCAAATGGAAATGTTCTTAAAATAAAATTAGTAGCAGAATTATAAAGCCTAAAGTAGAAATGCATTTCCAAAATAATATTGTCGCCGTTTTCTTTAGAACAAATAGAAGATTCAATAAAAAGGATGATACAATTATTATCAATTCCATGAACCCCTTTTCCGAAGACAACTTGATAGAACAACAATTATCAAGCTCATCAAAGAAGTTTGGGCTGATTCGAAGAGCCATATCAATGCATATACCGATGAAGAAAATTCTAAATTTTCTATACATTCGTGAATTGTTTAACTATTTAACAACTATTATCTTTAAGCATGTTAGAAAAAGAATTTAAATATTACACAAAAAATCAAGTAGAACTTGTAAAAAAATATAAAGGCAGGTTTTTAGTTATAAAAGACGAAAAAGTTGTAGGTGATTACATTGATAAAGTAACCGCATATAACGAGAGTGTAAAAAAATACGAACTTGGAACATTTTTAATTCAGCAATGTCTTCCCGGAAAAGATAATTATACTCAGACCTTTACTTCGAGAGTTATTATAAAAAATTGAAACCTCAAATAAATCAATATTGCTTTACTGTTAATAAAAGTAAATTAAAATTAAAAAAAATGACTACGGAAGAGTTAAAAAGCAACATTGTTGAAGAGTTAAAAGAAGTTCAGAATGAAGATACACTCATTGTAATAAAATCGATTTTGGATACATATAAATTTACTCCAAATATAATTTCCGACAAAAGAAAAGAAATCCTTGACGAGGCGAAGCAGCAGTTCAGAAATAATGAATATTTTACAGATGATGACATTAATGGGGAAGAAGATAAATGGTTAAAAGATTAATATGGTCAAAAAGAGCTAAGCATGATAGAAAGGAAATTCTGGAATACTGGATAAACAGGACCGGCAATATTCGATACAGTTTAAAACTAAAAAACGAATTCGACAGATTAATAAAGCTTTTGATCTATTTTCCAAAATTAGGGAAGAAAATTGACAACTATAATGCAAGATACATTATTAAAGGAGATTACAAAATATTTTATGATGTTGTTGAAAATTATTCAAATCTTGATGTAAGGATACTTCACATTTGGGACATGAAAAGAGATCCTGATGACTTGGAAATCTTATAGTCAAAATTACAGAGAGCACACACTTGCTTTCACTTCACTTTCAATTCCTTTCTAACATTCATTATTAAACTTGATATAAAATCCGGATAAAATTATTTTTGATTGCCTTACAATAAAATTAGACCAATGTTTGATATTGAACAAATAGAAGACTCTATAAAAAAATGATATAGTTTATTATCAATTCCATGAACCCTTTCTCCGAAGACAATTTAGTAGAACGAACAGTCATCAAGATCATCAAAGAAGTATGGGCTGATCCGAAGTGTCATATTAACGCATACATTGATGAAGAGGATGCGAAATTAGGAAGAGAACACAGGGGTGAAGTAGTACTGAGGAAATACCTTTTGCCTGCTTTAAAGAATATAAATCCTGAATTGCCGGAGGAAGCAATAGAGCAAGCGATTGAACAACTCATCCGTGACCGGTCGCATTTATCGCTCATCAATGCGAACAAAGAAATTTACCAACTTCTTCGCGATGGAGCGAGTGTACAAGTGATGAACCGAGACGGTGAATACGAAACTGAAACAGCACTCTTCTTTGATTTCCAAAATCCAGGCAATAACCATTTTCTCAGTGTTTCACAACTTTGGGTTGTTGGTGAAATGTATACCCGTCGACCGGATGTAGTTCTGTATGTAAATGGTATTCCGCTCATGCTATTAGAGCTTAAGGCGTCACATAAGAGTTTGGTTGATGCTTTTCAGGATAATCTTCGTGACTATAAAGATACCATTCCGAAACTACTTTGGTATAACCTTGGCATTATTATTTCAAATGGCATTGAAAACAAATTTGGTTCTATCACTTCACCGTTTGAATTTTTCAATGAATGGAAAAAGGTTGGAAGTGAAGAAGACAAAACCAAAACTGATATCGCTACTATAATTCGCGGAATATGTAATAAAAATCGTTTGCTTGATATCCTTGAAAACTTCATTTTGTATGATGAGTCTGTTGGTGATACCAAAAAAATTGTACCACGCTATTTTCAATATTACGGTGTTAATCGCGCATTTCAAAAAGTAATTGACCGGAAAGTAAACGAAGGAAAACTAGGTGTCTTTTGGCATACACAGGGGTCCGGTAAGTCGTATTCCATGGTGTATCTATCTCAGAAAGTATTCCGAAAGCTTCAGGGTAATTTTACATTTGTCATTGTAACTGACCGAAGTGATTTGGACAGACAGGCATATAAAAATTTTGCTAACGTTGGTGCTGTATATGAGCAAGAAGTTCACGCTGAATCAATCGTTCATTTAAAAGAATTGTTACAGGCTGATCATCGCCAGATTTTTACTACTATTCAAAAGTTTCAAGATATAAAGAGTGCAATTTCAAAACGCGAAGATATTATTATCATGACTGACGAAGCACATCGTACTCAATATGATAAAATGGCTATGAATATGAGAAAGGCATTGCCGAATGCTTCGTTTATTGGTTTTACGGGAACTCCACTCATGGCTACAGGTGAAGAAAAAACACGCGAGACGTTTGGTGATTATGTATCAGAATATAACTTTGGTGATTCTGTGCGTGATGGTGCGACAGTGCCTTTGTATTACGAAAACCGGGTGCCGCGATTAGAAAATGTAAACGAACGACTTGAACAGGAAGTTGGTAAAGTAATGGACTTTTATGATTTGAATGAAGAAGAAGAAGAAAAGGTAGAAGCTGAATTTTCTACTTTCTATCACTTAGTTACCCGTGAGGATCGATTAAATTCTATAGCACGCGATATTGTGGAGCATTTTGTAGGACGAGGATATAATGGAAAAGCAATGGTAGTTTCGGTAGATAAGAAAACAGCGGTACGCATGTATATTAAAGTCCGAGCAGAATGGGATCGTTATTTAGGAAAATTGAGAATGGATTTATCACGTACACGGGATGAATATGAGAAAGAAAAAATTGAGGAAAAACTCAGACAACATGAAAATGTAGATATGGCAGTGATGGTAAGTCAAAGCCAGAATGAGATTGCCGATTTAGAACCATTTGAGATTGATATGCGTCGACTGCGTGATCGTATTCTACGCGGAAATTTGGAAGAAGAATTTAAGAAAGCTGACAGCAATTTACGAATTATTTTTGTCTGCGCGATGTGGATGACAGGTTTTGATGTTCCAAATCTTTCTACTCTTTATTTAGATAAGCCTCTCAAAAATCACACGCTCATGCAAGCAATTGCACGAGCTAATCGAGTTTCTCCCGGAAAGAAAAATGGTTTAATAGTTGATTACATTGGAGTATTTAGGAGCATCGAAAAGGCTCTCGCTATTTATGCCTCAACCATTGATGGTGACGATGAAATCATACGAAGTAAGGATGAGCTTGTGAGTGAACTTGAGAATGCAATTAATGTCGGCAAGAAATTTTTATATGATGTCAATGTAAATTTGGAAAAAATAATCTCTGACCCTGCGGAAGAGAAACTAACTTTAATAGAACACGCAACTAATACTATTGTTAGTGACCAAACAAAGAAAAAGAAATTTCTTTATCTTGCATCGAATGTCCAAAATACATACCGTGCGGTTTTACCTGATCCGTCCGCAGATGATTACTATACGGAAGTAACTGCTATTAGGGTACTCGCTTCACGAGTGCGTGATGTAGGTAAGGCAAGCATTGATGTTTCACAAGTAAAAAAAGATTTAGAGAACTTGTTGGACCGGTCAATCCAAGCCGGAGAATATGTTATACCACAACATAAGCGACTAAAAGATTTAAGTGCTCTTGATACTGATGCTCTTCATGATTTCTTTGCAAAGTTGGATAATAAAAATATACAGGCTGAAAGTTTAAGTGCTGAATTAAAAGAAAAAATTGAGGAGATGGTGAAACGAAACAAAAAACGTGCAAAGTTTATGGAGCGGTTGAATACTTTACTTGAGACTTACAACACCGGAGCACATGATATAGATAAACTGTTGACTGATTTGATGGATATAGCAAAGGATTTAACAGTCGAAGAACAGCGAGCCGTGAAGGAAGGGTTATCGGAAGATGAACTTGCAATTTTCGATTTATTGCGTAAGGATAATTTAAACCCTGATGAAACTGCGACAGTGAAATCAGTAGCCAAAGAACTGTTGGAGCAATTAAAACCAAAGTTAGTTCCGGGTTGGAGAGATTTTGAGCCGTTGCGGTCAGGAATTAAAATCACTATATCTGATATTCTTTTTCCAAAATTACCTGAGCCGGTATATACAGAGAAAGATTGTGAATATAAAGGATTTGAAGTTTATAATTACGTATATGAAAATTATCGCACAGCTTGAATTTTTATATAGTCGTTAATAGATTTAAGAAAATTTATTTAAAAAACTGGTTGGGATCTGATATTAACGATCTTAGGGACAAATGTGTATTTACCTGAGTAAAATCATCTTCCTGGTCAGGACAGTAACGCCGTCCACTTCCAGCGAATAAAAATACACTCCGCTTGAAAAGCCGGATGCATCAAATTTTATTTCATAGCTGCCTGAAGATTTTTTTTCATTAACCAAAGTCGCAGCTAACTTTCCTGACAGATCATAAACATTA
>JAWXBH010000030.1:0-6060 GCA_034439935.1 bacterium | reverse complement strand
TTTGCACACAAAAATAAGTGATAGTTATTTTTCTATTTTTACTTTTTCAAAAATATACTAACAAATGGGTGTGAGTTTTTTCACACTCTGCCGTTATGCCTCATTGTAAAAAGACAGCCGACCGCACAAATGGCACATTTGGTTTTTTCCGACACTACAGCCAACGCTGAAAAACCAAAAGAGCCATTTTTTGCCAACGCACCGACAGAAAAAACTAACTTTGGAATGGAAAATTTGAGAACAGAATAAATGACATTAAAACAATACATTGACAACATAAATAAACGATACAAACTTGGTAATGCGACCGAGCATACTTTTCGTGGCGACTTGCAACAACTACTTGCAAGTTTAGTGCCTGCCATCAGTGCGACCAATGAACCCAAAAGACAATCTTGCGGAGCACCTGACTACATTCTTGTAAAATGCAAATATATTTTGAACCAAATATTGAATTAATGTCCATAGAAACTGATTACATACCTTTAAATCCAACTACTATACAAAGTGGTCAATACTTTGGAACACATTCATATTCCATTCCAACCAGTTCTCACAAACATCATTTAGAATATTTGGCGAAAGGAAATCCAAATTCTTTATTTCAATTTAAGTCTGACTTTCTTTTTTCTTTTGAGATGTTTCCTTTGCCCCGTGTATTAGCTTCCTTAGGTGGCTTTAAAAGAGTAAATGAGATTATTTCAATTCACGGTGAAAGAATAATAAGCAGACTTCCCAAAATAGATGAGGAACTTTTTACTGATGTTAAGGTAGATAAGGTGTTCTCAAAAAACGGAATTGTCTTTGGGTATTTCACTTCAACAACAAAGACAGAATCAGGAGTTTTGTTAATGACATCAAATGACAAGGCAATTCTCCTAAACCAAACTGATAAATCAGTTTTCAGAAAAGTCATTAAAGAAATGGAAAAAACAATTCCATTTTTGAAAATTACTGATTCAATCAAGCACATCAATACAATTCAATTATTCTTTAGACACAAATGGGACGACAAAATTTGGTTGAACAACATTCATACGGATTCTTATGCAAGTTATTTGGGTTATGAAAAGGGGCTTATTGAAGCACCATGTTTTGTTGATATTTTACTATCCAATAGTAAAACTGGTATGTTACTTAAAAACGGAGTTTCACTAACTTGGAAATACTATGCTCCATTGTGTCATGGTATCTTGACAAATATTTTTTTAGAAAGAAAAAACGACATCAACTCTATTTATGTTTGCAATGCAAAAGACAACACTATTTTAATGACTTTAAAAATCAGTACAAATGAATAACAAAAGAACAATTATCATGCTTGCAGTTATTGCTATTGCAGCAGTAGTAGGATTTTTAGTTTATAAAAATCAGAAGCCAGTTGACAACACAGTTGCTTTTACTTTGCGTGTACCTAATACAAAGTTTATGGGATTATTACCCCTTTATGTAGCAGACGAAAGGGGCTACTTTGCGGAAAACAAAATTAAAATTGAATGGGTTGATGTTAAAGACCCGGGGCAAGCAGAGAAAATATTTTTATCAGGTCATGCCGACCTTAACGGAACAACCTTTGCAAATCTATTGCAAGTGGAAATCAGAGAACCAGGAACATTATCTCTTTTCATTCCAACTTATGAATCTGCCGACAAACCCGGAAGTTACTTTTTAGTAAGTGCTAATTCACCTATTCAAAGTATTGCTGATTTGAAAGGAAAAAAAATTGGAACTTATGCTGGACCAAGTCAGAAAGCGTATGCACAAATAGCACTGACCAAAATTGGATTGACAGTTGACAAGGATTATGAACTAATTCAGGTTGCAAGTTCATCACAAATTCAATCTTTGTTTGGTGGAGTATTTGATGTTCTATTCACTGTTGAACCTTACGGTTCTGTTGCTTTACAAAAGGGAGCAAGAAAACTTGAAGATGGAGTAAGAACAAAATATATTCAAAATCCTTTTTGGGTAGGTGCGTTTGAAGTAAAAAAAGAGTTTGCAAAAGACACTATCAGAATGAATCAAATTGTTTCATCAATGAATAAAGCAATTCAGTTTATAAAGACCAATGAAGGTGATGCAAGAAAAATTCTATCTAAAAGAACAACCATAGATACTACCGTTGCCGCTAATTGTTTTCTATACAATTGGATTACTACACCATCGGACAAAGATGTAATAGAAATGCAAGGTTTGGTTAAGAAATTGGTTGATGCAAAATTCTTGGAAAAAGAAGTTGACATTAATACCATGCTATACAAAAAGCAATAAGTATGAACGACAATATTATTCAGACCGAGAAATTAAGTTTCTCTATTGGTTCAAAATTAATTTTGAACGATATAGACTTTACTATTCGGAAAGGAAGTATTACAGGTTTTTTTGGTCCAAATGGAAGTGGTAAAACAACACTTCTAAAACTTCTATCAGGAATAATTAAAGACAAATCATTCTCAATAAAAAGTGACACGGAATTAAAACAGGGTTTTATTTTTCAAATGGTTGAACAAAATTTAATCCCATGGAAAAACTGCATTAATAATATTCTCATTCCGTTTGAATCTCTTAACAGGAACAAAATAGATTTTGAGGATGTAGCTCACGAACTTCTCAATGAATTAGGTTTAGAAGAATTATGTTACAGATTTCCAAACGAAATAAGCGGAGGACAAAAGCAACTTATTTCAATTATTCGGTGGTTAGTTTATCCCACGGACATATTGTTTATTGATGAAGGTTGGTCAATGCTTGATATTGTTCAGAAAGAAAGAATTCACTCTCTGATAAAAAGGATTAACAAAGAAAACAAGACTACAATTTTACTGGTAAGCCATAGCATTGAAGATATTGCAATGATATGCGACACTTGTTTCTTGCTGTCAAATTCTCCTGGTGAGATAATTGACAAATTGGAACTTAAAGATGGTTTTGTAGCTAACAATGAATTAATATGGACAAAAGCAAAAAAAATATTTCCTACTATAACAAAGGGTTCTTAGTAATCATTTTGTTTCTATTGATTTGGGAGTGTGTAGTCCGATTAAATTGGATTAACGATTTGGTATTGCCACTTCCGTCAAAAATTTTTTATGAAGGAGGAAATCTTTTATCCAATAGTAAGTTTTATTCTAATTTTTTTTCTACACTTACTAATTGGTCTGTTTCATTTGTCATAGGTATGTTTTTAGGATTAGCCATTGGTTTTATTTCGGGACTTAATTCAAAATTTGAGCAACTAATATTACCCATTACGGCTTTCTTCCGTTCAGTTCCCCCTATCGCTTTGTTCCCAGTTTTTTTAATACTAATTGGTCCCGGAAAGCTACCAATTATTGTTGCAGGAATTTTGGGTGTAATCATTTATGTTTTCCCTATTGCACATCAATCAGCAGAAACAATTAAAAATAAATATCAAGACCTTGGACATATTTTGAAATTATCAAAATACGATTTCATTAAAAAAATAATTCTACCCGGGACACTCATTAACTCATTTGTATCAAGTCGTATTGCTGCTTCATATTTGTTTGCGGTTTGCATTGGTGGCGAAATTATTATTGGCGGTAGAAAAGGAATCGGTGCTGCAATATTAGAATACTCTGAAAAGTATCAATTAGAGGAAGCATATTTCTATATCCTTATCGCAGGTTTGTTAGGACTGACACTTGATTTAGTGATTTCAAAATTTCAAAATAGCTTTTCCCTTAAACAATAATTTATGGAACCCTTTAAACATAAAAGCAACATTGAAAAGAGTTTGAGAGAAACAGTTGACAAACTTGTTATCGACCACAATTTGCCAATAGTTTTTGGTCATGTGGCTTGGGGCAAATTGAGTGAGAATGGAGCTTTAAGATTATCACATATAAAACCGAATTCAACTTTCACAAACACATTATTAAGTAAGGATGTTGTGTTCAACAGACACATTAAGGAAGTTGGACGGCATAAAACCTTTCTTGATTTCTTACTTTTATATTGGTTTGACGGAGAAAGTTTTGATAGTAAAAACGATAGTCAGAAAACATTTACATTTTATATAAAAGAGCAAACCGACTTAATCAGTAAACCCGGAAATGAAATAAATATCAATAAAAATCTATCTGATGTATTAGCTCCAATAGAATTAACTGAAAAATATTTTCGGATTTTAGATGAGGCAATAACAAAAGACGAGAAAGAATATTACACACACGAGTTAGATGCTTGTCGCTATAAAGCATTGGATTTATTTTTAGCAGCAGGTAAAGAAAACGAGTTAGCATCATTAAAATTTTTATCAAAAAAATACAAAAGCACAGACTTTGAAAATGTAAATCTCATACACTTATTGGGAGCAATTCAATCAGCATTACTTTTTGTTAAAGGTTCTTTCCCTACAACTGCAAAAGGCATCGGATTCATTTCAAATGCAATTGCCATAAAATCAAATGGAGATAAAACTGTATTGAACAATCCAATCATAGTTCTTTCAACTCCTGTCAAGTTAGACGTAAGCACCCATACTCATGCAATGCTTGACTATAATGCTATAAAAAAACCAATAGAAGATTTTTGTCGTGAAACCACATTCAATGATACGGAAACAATTTCTACATTTATTAATAAGGAACTTGCTCACTATATTCCTGATAAGTTCAAGACATATATAAAGGAAAACCTTGACAAGTTATCGCCTTTGAAAATTAAACCCGACTGGACAAAGTTCATTTTGTATTGGAATTCAGTATTGGTTCAGTATTTAAGAAATAGTATTCACGAAGGCAAATCATTGAACTTTACTTTTGTTGTTGCTGATGTTACAGAAATAAAAGATAGTGGTTTGTTTGAAATTGTTCATCTTGATTTTGATGAAACAAAAAAGGAAATTTTCCACCCTTATAATTTAGCAAAGGACTTTAATGAGTCAAATTTTCCGAAAGACGATTTCCCGTTTTTATATGACACATTAACCACTGGTAATTCGGAATTTAACTACAAAAAATTTATAAGCAACATAAAGCGAAATATTGAGAAGAAAAATTATTCATGGTTTCAAGATGGTAAATATGCTTTGCTTTGGGATGCTACTTTTCCAAGCAAGCATCCACACAGCTTAATCAGGATTAAAAATAGTTCATGGGAAGTTTTGATAAATGAAATTCGCAACCAACGAGGCAAAGATTTCTTAGAAAAAATATCACTTTCGTTTGCATTTTTACGACAAGACCAAAGCGGTGGACTGATAATTAAAGACCAACTTGTTTCATCATTTCGTAAAGGCTCACAGTGGAGTTTAGGATTATTAGATAAGGACAATAAAGTTAAAATGCAAATTTCCAAAGTAATTAATAGTTGGGGAATATCTGATGTAGCAACAACCATAATTGACTTAATGACTGATGTTATTATTTCAATTTCAGACGACCCTCATTCTGGTTGTATTTTGGTTATTGCTAAAGCAAAACCAAATTTTGAAAGTATGGGTTCTCCGTGGCGGACTTTACCCAAGAATAAATTCTTAACAGACGAAGAAAAGAAAGCCCCAATTAATCCGCTTGACTTAACAAAGGACGAACTTGCAGCATTGATGGGAATGGACGGAGCAACTTGTATCTATTTGGAAAACGGGAAGCCGGCAATTGCTTTCAGAAACATTTTAATGATTGACAAAAGTAATTTCATAAGGACATTTGAAAGCAATGATTTAGATGGAGAAGGTTCAAGGAAATGGAGTTCGTTAAATACAGCAAAGATGGACAACATTGATTTGGTAATTGCAGTATCACAAGACGGACCAATTTACCATTATATTCCAACGACTGACAACAAAATAAATATTCTGAAACTTGATTAAGCCAACGCATTTGCAAGCACATTTTTCTTTTTCGCAACACACAAAGCCACTGCAGAAAAAATAAAAAAGAGCTTGCAAGCCACCGCACAATGACAACCAGCATGGACAGACAAACCACGACAGAAAAAGAACAACGAAGGCATAACAGCACCTACCCAAAAGGCGGGGTTTCGTGTTCCAAAGACAGTTTTGTGGTTAATGGAAGTTTAGTTTTTCAAATCAAG
>JAWXBH010000029.1:0-12479 GCA_034439935.1 bacterium | reverse complement strand
TTTGTTTCATTGAAAGTTTATGATTTACTTGGAAAAGAAGTATTGACATCAGTTAACGAAAATAAGCAGCCCGGAAAATACTCGGTTACCTTTGCCGGAAGTAACTTTGCAAGCGGGATATATTATTATCAATTGCAGGCTGGAGATTTTAATTCGGTAAGAAAAATGATTTTGATAAAATAAAATTATTAGATAACAGATTTGCATTTATGAGTACACAAAAATTAAACAGTTAATGAAAAAATTCATACTACTATTTCTATTCATCACAGGAATTTACGGGACATCCTTTGCACAGCTCTTTCCAAATCTCGGCGGACAAAGGACAGGAACAACTTCACTTCAGTTCCTGAAGATCGGTAATGGCGCAAGAGCTACGGGAATGGGTGAAACCTTCGTCGCGGTATCAAATGACATTTCATCTTTACAATGGAATCCTGCCGGGCTTGTCGCATTTAAGGAAAACGGAATTACGGCATCATATACTCAATGGTTTGCCGATACCAAGCTTGCTTACTTCGGCGGTGTATATCACTTCGGCGGTAGCAATGCTCTGGGAATAAGCGTAACATCTTTAAGGACGGAAGACATGAAGGTTACGACTGAATTTCAGCCGCAGGGTACAGGAGAGTATTTCAGATTCTCAGACATAGCGATCGGACTTTCCTTTGCAAGACAGATGACCGAACAGTTTTCATTCGGAGCAACGATTAAGTATGTTGAAGAAAATCTCGGCGTGCTTAAAATGCGCGGAGTGCTTGGTGACATAGCGACATTTTATAAAACAGGTCTTGGCACTTCAAGATTCGCGATAATGATTTCCAACTTCGGCGGACAGGTCAGCCCTTCAGGTACAGCACCATTAGTGAACGGAACAGTAGTCAGTTCATTTCAAAAATTTCCACCGCCCACTTCCTTTCAGCTTGGATTCGCGCTTGAACCCTGGATGAATAAAGACAACCGTCTTACAACTGCTATTCAGCTTAACAGTCCTACTGACAATGCAGAGAACCTAAACATCGGTGCTGAATATGCATACAAGGAATTTTTGTTTTTCAGAGGCGGGTATAAGTTCAACGTCGATGATGAAGATTTTTCTGCAGGCATCGGCTTAAGATTTCCGATCACATTCGCTCACGCAAATCTTGATTACTCGCTTGCTAATTTTAAAGAGCTCGGCTTAACACAGAGATTCTCACTGAATTTATTATTCCCAACAAAAAGCAGATAAAATTTATGAAATACATATTCATACTTATAACTTTAATAACGATCACAATTTATTCCTGTGCGGATAAAACTGGTCTTGATCAATTTCCTATCACAAGCGGTGGCGGTAATCCTGTGGTCAGCGAGACAACTTATGTTCAACAGTCCCCTATCTGGTATCAGTATGGCGAGAACAGTTTTAATCAGCCCTCGGCTGTATTGATTGGTCGGGAGCCGCTGGTTTATGTTTCCGATACAAAGAACAACCGTCTTGTACAGTTGGACCTGTCAGGACTTTTCATTGGAAGCATTGCAATAAAAAATCCAACTGTAATTGCTCAGGATTATAATTTTGATATTTTAGTTGTGGGTGATTCTGTTTTAAACATTACAAATGATACCATCAGCGTTCTGTACAGAATAAAGCTTGTTGAAGCCGGAGGAATACTTTCAAATGCGGTTCTGATACCTTTGATCGGAAGTGATTATACAACACCGTTGAGCAGCAGAAAGAGAAGGTTTACGGGAGTTGGAGTTTTCTCAGACAACAGCTATATACTTACACGCATAGGACCTGACAATACAAGCGCGCTTGATCCTGATAATGCATTGCTCAAGATCACAGGCAGGAATGCAGTCTCACTGGTTACCGTTCTGACGGGCTTTCAGCCTTCGGGAAACGGAGTTTATTCGATTGATAAGCTTTCAGGCATCACAACTTTCAATAATGAATTGACAGATTTTATATTATTAAGGAAGACTACAGATTTCGGATTTAAAGTTGAATGGTTTTTATACAATAATCTAAAGGGCACATACGATCCTAAGTTCATCCCTCAGGATAATGTTGACATACTTAATCTGCAGCTTGGCACACCTGCCGGCATTACAGTCGATCAGAATAAAAATGTTTTTGTAGTTGATAATTCAAGAGACTCGCTTTACAAATTTACAAACGCGGGTAAATTCAAGAAAGAATCTTTCGGCGGCACAGGCACGGGCGATAACCAGTTGAACGGACCTAGAGGTGTTTCATTCTTTAATCAGGTGTTATACATCGCCGATACCGGTAATAACAGGATTGTGAGATATAAGCTGTCAACAGATATTAATTAAGTTGAAAGTTAAAAGTTGAAAGTTGAAAGTTAAAAGTTGAAAGTTGAAAGTTAAAAGTTGAAAGTTGAAAGTTGAAAGTTGAAAGTTGAAAGTTGAAAGTTGAAAGTTGAAAGTTGAAAGTTGAAAGTTAAAAGTTGAAAGTTAAAAGTTGAAAGTTAAAAGTTGAAAGTTGAAAGTTAATAAAGTTCATAAAGTTCATAAAGTTTGATAATATGACAATCTGATAATCTCCTAATGGCAAAGAAACATTCACAGAAAATTCCTTCAAAAATTCCATCGAAAGAATCCACCTTCAGGGACAATCCGCTTTACAATTACGGCTTAATGATCTTCTTCGCCGTGTTCGTAATTCTTTTCACGACATTCAAGATCAGTGGCGATGACGATGTATTCTGGCATCTTGCCACAGGCAGGTACATTGTTGAAACACATGAGGTGCCATCAACTGATATTTTCGGATACGTAACTGAAGGCAACCAATGGATGCCGTTTGAATGGGGCTGGGATGTTCTGACTTATGGCTTGTACAGCATGGGCGGATATACGGCTTTGTCAGTATTCAGGACGCTGGTTTTTCTTCTGATGTTCTATCTGTTCTTCCTGATATTAAGAAAGTTCAAAGCAAGCTACACGCTCATATTTCTATTCCTTACTCTGCTTACATTCGGAATTATGGACAGGCTCACTCCCCGCCCGCACATCATTTCGATGCTGTTCTTCGTGCTGCTGCTTTACATCATTATCAATTATAAGTATTTCAACAGAAGCGATCATAAGATATTATTTTTCATTCCGTTAATGTTTCTTGTGTGGGCAAACATGCACATGGGAATAATCGCAGGTCTGTTTCTCTTCGGAATATTTGTAGTATCGGAAATCATAATCTATCTTAAGCCGAATAAATTTTCAACGAAAGAGATCCCTGCTCTTACAAAGCCCGAGCTTGTACGGCTCATGATCATTTTTGGAGCTTCTGTTCTGGTGATGTTCATCAATCCGAATTCCTTTGCTACATATATTTACGCTTACGATCACACAAAGATGAAAATGCTTGAGACGATAAATGAATGGCGATCGCCCTTTGACGCAATGTTCGGCGGTGGTTTTGTGACGACGATCTATAAATTATACCTGTTCGGCGGCATACTGATCTTATATTACGCTATAAAGAAAAAAGATCTCTTCTCCGCGCTTGTCTTTATCAGCTTTGCTATTTACTCTGTCAGGGCTGTAAGGTTCACGGTTGATTATCTGATCATCATTACAATTTTTCTCGCCGTTGCAGTAAGCTTTATCATCACAAATTCAAAAAGTACAGGACTGAAATCCTTCTTTACAATAAGCCCGATACCCAAGGTCATCATCGAAGCAGCACTACTTTTCTTCATTCTAAACATCCCGAATGACAAGCTCTATCTTGAATACCTGAAGTATTACAGAATATCCGGCTTCGGCATTAATTCAGATTTTATTCCTACTCAGATGTTCGATTTCATGAAGCAGAATAACATCCCTTCAATAGGTCAGAAGCCACTTAATCATTTTGGCAGCGGCGGTTATCTTATCTGGAATTTCCCGGAAAGTAAAAACTTCATCGACAGCAGAAATCTTAATGACGAGATCTTTAACGAGTATAACACGATAATCTCTAAGCGCGCAGGCTTTGAAAATAAGATGAAGAACTATGATTTTGATTATTCATTATACCTCGCTCCCGATCTTGTAAGAGCTCCTGCAGAAATGGAGCAGACAATTGTTTCTTACATGAGCAAACGTCCCGATGAATGGAAGCTTGTCTTTTGGGATGATAAGTCATTTTTATTCTTAAAAAACTTACCTAAGTTTAAGGAAGTGATCGATAAATATGAATATAAATATGTCAGTCCATACAACTTATTATACCAAAAGACAGTTATTGAAAACGGAGCATCAAAAGACCCCGTTCAATTCAAAAAAGAGATCGACAGAAAACTCGCGGAAGAACCTAATGGCATGATCATTAACAGACTTAATGCGCTTTATAATAAAAATTAATTACTAACTTACTAATTACTAATTACCAATTACTAATTACTAATTACCAATTACTAATTACCAATTACTAATTACTAATTACTAATGAACATTCCCAATTTCAAATTAACATAAAAACTTTACAAACTTTCAACTTTAACTTTCAACTTTCAACTTTAACTTTCAACTTTCAACTTTCAACTTTCAACTTTTAACTTTTAACTTTACAAACTTTTAACTTTTAACTTTTAACTAAACCCATAGATGAAAAAAATACTCTTCACACTACTATTTTTATTCGTTGCTGTATCTGCCTACTCACAGGTTCCGATCGCATCGATCTGTCAGAATAATGCACAGGGCTTACCGATCGATACAGGAGCATTCAAGACTGTTACAGGCATAGTCACCTGCGCTAACCAGTTCGGAGGACCGTCTTATATTCAGGATAACACAGGCGGTATCGCTATATTTTATACTGCATTCTCAGGAGCATGCGCCATTGGTGACAGCGTAATTGTTACAGCTAAGCTTAGTCATTTCAACGGACTGACAGAACTTGTTTTTTCAACATTCGGAGGAACACCGTCTTACCAGATAATTTCATCGGGTCGGACAACCACTCCGATAGCCTGTACCATTCAACAGTTGAATACCCAACAATGGGACGGACACGAAGCATTTGAAGGTCAGCTTATAAGAATTAACGGGCTTACGATCACAGGTTCAGGAACGTTCCAGGCGAACACGAACTACACTGTTACCGATGCTTCAGGAAGTGGTCAGCTCAGAATTGACAACACCACAAACTTAGTCGGTACACTTATTCCTTCAGGAACATTTGACTGTATCGGCGAAGCCGCGCAGTTCGATCCTTCAGCTCCTTACAGTTCGGGATATCAGTTTCTTCCAAGATTCACTGCTGATATTTTTCAAAGCGGTGGACCTATAATTCTTACTGCACCGAAAGAAACTAACATTACACAAAACGGAGTAACTTTAACATGGACAACACAAAGCGCCGGTGACAGCAAATTAAAATACTTCCGCTCTGATTCACTCAATCAGCCGACTGTTTTCACCGATTCATTATATGACGCGACACAGACAACAACACATACTTTCACACTTACAAATCTTCAGCCCGGAAAAATTTATTATGCTTTAGTATCATCGACCAACGGCTCAGGAACAAGCACCGGAACACCGAAATATTTCTCAACTTCATCAGGTCCGGGCTCAACAGGTAAGTTTGAAATATATTTTAACAAAGCAGTTGATAATTCATACGCTCTGCCAAATAATAACGCAACAGGTAACGTTGACTTTAAGGAAAGACTCGGACAACGAATTGACTCGGCTACAAAGTCCATCGACATCGCGATGTATTCATTCAACGAAGTAAACCAGATCAAGGATAAACTCATAAATGCTTTGATACGGGGCGTTAAGATAAGAATGGTTTATGATTCCAGAGAAGGAAGCATCCAGGCATTGGTACAGGAGCTTATCAACGCGGGAATTAGAGTTCAGCAGAGACCACAGGATACTTATATTATGCATAACAAGTTCTTCATATTTGACGCGAGAGATAATACTTCCGCTGCTGACGACTGGGTGTGGGGAGGTTCGGCTAACATAACCAATGCACAATTTTATGATGACGCACAGAATGTAATTATCATTCAGGATCAGGCGCTGGCAAATACATACACAAGGGAATTTGAAGAAATGTGGGGCTCACATAATGAAATAAATAATCCGACGGCAGCAAAGTTCGGAGCAGCCAAGAGCGACAATACCCCGCATATTTTTGTCATAAACGGAAAGAGAGTGGAATCTTACTTCTCCCCTTCTGATAATCCTTCATCAGTGATCGAGAATATGATCGGCAACAACACTAACAAATCAATTTCATTCTGCGCATTCGCGTTCACAAGATTTAACATTTCAAATAAAATGAAGACACAGTACCAGCCGCCGACAAAAATGGTAAGAGGTGTTTTTGACAACGGCAACGGAACAGATCCGAGCAGTGTCTATCCTGAAATGAAAGGAATCGGAGGAAGCTTTCCATGGAACCCCGCTGCACTTGTTTATCTCGATGTTGAAAACGGAACCTTGCACAGTAAATATATTCTGATCGACGCTGATCTTCCATCCAGTGATCCGATAACTCAAACTGGTTCATTCAATTATTCAAATGCGGCTACATTCAATAACGACGAGAACCTGCTTATTATCTATGATTCACTTATAGCCAATCAGTATTTCCAGGACTTTGCAAAAAGATTCATACTTGCCGGAGGTACAATAAAGGTTGAACAGATCTCCACGGTTGTTCCGGATAATTACAGCTTAAGTCAGAATTATCCAAACCCTTTTAATCCTTCGACTACGATCAATTACTCGCTTCCGAAATCAGATGTTGTTAATCTTAAGATATTTGATATGCTCGGAAGAGAAGTCATGACACTTGTAGATCAGTTTCAAACATCAGGAAGCTATAAGGTCACATTCAACGCGTCAGATCTTACAAGCGGAATTTACTTTTATAAATTAACATCGAATGAATTCTCTGATGTGAAGAGAATGGTGCTGGTTAAATAAGAATTAGGAATTAAGAATTAGGAATTAGGAATTAAGAATTAAAAGCCGGGAAGGTAAACTTTCCGGCTTTTTCTTTTAGCTAATATTTTTAAAGCATTCAAAACAGAGTTACAGAGACATGGAGATTTCAATTCTCAAAGAATATATTAACTTACGGCATCTCCCTTTTACGTTAGTTTTTATTTTGCAATAAATGTATTTTCAAATAATATAAGATAGTATATAATTAAACCCAAAAACAACTATGAAGACAATTTACAATTTTTTCTTACTGTTTTTATCAGCTTTGTTTGTATTGCTGATTAGTGAAAGAGTGTCTGCGCAGATTATTCCTGAGTATACATTAACAGCAAAAAATATTACACTAGCCGGCAACAGCCTTGAGTTTGACATATATCTGCTGCATACAAATCCCGGAATCTCAGATCCATTTCAATACGGGAGCTGTCAGTATTGCCTCACTTTTGATACTGCGATCTCTAATGGAGGCGTGCTTACGCTTACGAGGATAAGCTCAGATCTTCCTGTAAACATGCAGCCCGTAACAATTGAAGCAAATAAACCATTAGCCCAGCTAAGATTTTCAGGTAATCTTCCAAGTCCCGGATTTTTCGTCAGCTTTTCATATCCTGGAACAAAGATAATCAGAGTAAGACTTGCAACCACGGCGCTCGTATTCTCATCCACCCCGTTTAATCTCCAATGGAGAAATACCGGAAGCGGACTTATTACAAAACTATCTTATTTTCGTCCGAATAATTTAACGGTTTTCATAACTAACCCGTCCGGTCATATTGTTGATACAAGCCAGACAAAATCTCAACTCATAAACCCCACTTACAATCTTACGATTTTTCCCGGTCCGGTGCCATTCGTATGGCATAATACTAATGCTGCTAATTATACATTGCAGGTTGCGAGAGATTCCCTGATGAATGACCTTGTTGTAAATGATTCATTGATCACAGATACAGTGAGAACAATAACAATGAATGAAATTGACAAAAAATATTTCTGGAGAATATTATCTAGGGACTCATCAAACCAGTTCACTGCCTCTTCCACATCTATGTTCAGAACAGGTATTCAGATAAATCCTCCGCAGAATTCCGTTAACTTAACCACTGCAATTAATTTTGTCTGGTATAAAGCTGTCAACGCTCAATACTACGCTTTGAGAATATCTACTGATTCACTTCAGAACAATATTGTTTTACACGATTCAACTCTGACAGATACTTTTAAAGTAGTCGACAATTTGCTAAACGGAAAAAAATATTACTGGACCATAAGGGAAACTGATAACGCTAATAATACAGTCCAATCTGCAGTCTGGAATTTTAAGACAGTTGCATTAACGCTTGCACTTGTAAGTCCTCTTAACAATGCTGTTAATATTCCGGCAACGATGGACTTCTCGTGGCAAAAAGTTTTTCAGAATCCTCTTTATGAACTTAAGATCTCAACTGATTCTAATCAAAACAATATTGTATTTCTGGATTCAGGAATTACCGATACCATAAAAACAGTCACAGGTCTGGTGTATGACAAAAAATATTACTGGAGTGTAAAGCAAACCGATACAAACGGTAACACTGCTGAATCGGTCACCAGGACTTTCAGGACAATTCCACTGAAGATCACTCTTGTAAGTCCTGCTGATAATTCCACCGATCTTCTCAGTCCGGTAGTATTCAAATGGATGAAAAATGCCAACAGTATTAAATATATATTGAAGATCTCCTTTGACTCGGCACAAACCAGTGTGGTTCACATTGATTCGACAATCACAGATACAATGAAACTTGTTGGAGGTTTTCTTGGCAGTAAAAAATATTTCTGGAGCGTCACCGGAGTTGATTCAACAAATTACCGGAATTTTTCTGATGTCAGGAATTTTAAGATTGCTCCCGTAGATCTTATCAGTCCCCTTAACAACTTAACAAATCAGCCTTCATCAGTCAACTTTGTCTGGAAAAAATATCCCGGAGCAACGAGATATATATTACGGATAGCGCGTGAGGAAACACAGACTTATACAGTGTTCATTGATTCTACTATCACAGATACTTTCAAAACGGTCAGCGGCTTTATAACCGATTACACATATTACTGGACTGTTACAGCAGTGAATGCACAAAATATAATCGCAGTTTCCGAAATGCGATCATTCAGCACCGTTCAGATTTTGGCAAGCCCGTATGACGGAGAAAGGATCACATTAAATCATCCGATAGCATTTAAATGGCACAGGATCACCGGTGCATCAAGCTATAAGCTCGTCATTTCAAATGATACAGCCCTGACGAATATTGTTTACAGTGATTCCACATTAACAGATACAGTTAAAATATTAAATAACTATCCGGTTGGAAACTATTACTGGAAAATATTTGCAAAGAATACCTCAGGTTACTTTTTAAGCTCTTCAAGATGGAGCTTTGATATATACTTCGACTGGCCTAGTCCAGTAGAGCTCTCTGCCTTTACTTATGCTGTTAACAGGAATATCGTCAAGCTTGACTGGACAACTGCCGCGGAAGTGAATAATTCCGGATTCGATATTGAAAGGAATTCTGTTTCAGGCGGTGATGATGACTGGCTTAAAACCGGAAGCGTTACTGGAAACGGTACAAGCACAGTAATGAATAATTATTCTTTCGAAGACAGGAATCTTACCACAGGCAAATATAAATACCGATTAAAGCAGATCGACTTCAACGGTCATTATGAATATTTTAATCTCAATGGTGAAGTAAGCATAGGCGTGCCGGCTAAATTTACATTGTCACAGAATTATCCAAATCCGTTTAACCCGTCAACTAAGATCGACTTTGAATTGCCTTCAGACGGAAATGTAAATTTAATTTTATATGATCTTTTAGGTAAGGAAGTCGCGATACTGCTTAGTGAAACTAAGACGGCAGGATATTATACTCTGAATTTTACCGGAAATAATTTAGCAAGCGGTATTTATTTTTACAGGATAACATCAGATGAGTTCTCTGATGTGAAAAGAATGGTGCTTGTAAAATAATTAAGAATTAGGAATTAAGAATTAAGAATTAAAAGCCGGGAAGGTAAACTTTCCGGCTTTTTGTTTTAGCTAACAATACTTTATTTAAAACTCATTTTATTATTTATCTCATATCAATTATTTTAGAATTAAATTTTTCAATGATAAAGCTGGAATTCATAGAAGAAGGTCGAAGCGGCTATGTGATATACAGAGGCGCTGAAATTAAGCTTGAGCTTTATTTCGAATTCGGTAGTAATAATTGTGTAGTAATAATTCACATCCCTTCCGCCAAAGACTGGAAAGCTGAGACCGGGCTTCCCATCAACGAAAGACTTAACGTTCTTAATTCCATCGCACGACAGGTTATTTCAGACCGCGTACCTCACGGATACTTTTCAATTTCTGAAAATTTGTTGAAATTTTTGATAACAGTTAGATCGTTATTTGCAATCATTTCCGGCTCTAAGACTCAAAGAAAAAAATTTAAACATCCTGAGCTTATACCATCGTGCCTTTGAGGTTTAGATTGTGAATAGCGGTATATTAACAAAGCAGTTGGTAACATTGCAAAAACAAAAGTGCATATTAAGTGAGCAATTTCATTTTAACAAACATTTAAAACCAAAGTCATTTCTTGTTTGCCTTAAATAAAAAATGATACCTGTAATGTAATGCAGATATCATTTTATTCTTAGCAAGATTTACTCAAATCAGAGCTTTGCAGCCAGAACGTCAAGCTTCTTTATGTCAGGTGACGCCGATAACAGATCGGGAGCTTTTGCCATCAACGCCTCTGCGACTCTTCCTGCAAGATGTGCTTCCCTACCCTTATCATCGGGAAACGCGTCGAAGATGCCATATGTCGGTGGTCCCATTTTGACGGCGAACCAGGCGATGGTGTCGAGCTCATCCATTACTATTTCAAGACCGCTCTTCAAAAATTCTTCAACTTCCTTTTCCTTACCCTCTTTTGCTTCGAGTGTAGCTAACAATCAGACACAAAAAATATTTTACTATTCGTTGTGACTCTGCGCCTCAGCTTTTAAAAAATCGAAGTATGTAAATTAATTTCCTTTTGTATAAGTAGTGGTGATCTTTTGCTCGGGTGAATTTTTTCCGTCCCTGATCATTACAAAGGAGGTATTCTGAATCATATTATTGCCGTCAATTATTATTTCACGAGTGCCTTTTCCCATAAGACTTGAGCTGTTAAGTATAAGCTTGCCTCCCTCGGTTCTTCCGTTATAAGTTGAGCTCTCTCTGGTTCCGATATTATCAAAGAAATAACCTGTGATAGTGCCGTCTTGATTAGCAACCAGAATTTCCTTTCCTTCATAAGTGAAGTTATCACCAATTCTTTTTATATCTAATTCCATAAATTGCCCGTTGAGGATCTTTTTTGAAGTGACAACGTCCGTGTTTGTATTTCCCATAAACTCGTAAGGCGCGGACGTCCAGGTCCCTTCCATCGCGTTAATGTAAGGAGAATTTACGGGCTCCGGAACCCAGGATTGTGAAAATGATGTGCCGGAAATTAAAAGTAATGTAAGCATTACTAAAAGCAAAAGTGATTTTTTCATTTTGTTTATATTGTTTAATTATAAATTATGGGGTATTAAATAAATTATTTAAATAGATACTGAATTACAATCACTAAGAAATACTTGCGTGTGGCTGCATGCCATTGCTGTCCAAAAATTTTTTAAAAATTTAAATAATTTTAAAATCAACCTTTGAATAACAACTCGAAGATATACTAATGCTGTCCAAATAAATTTATGTTAGTTCTGTATTAAAAATTAGTGATAATATTTTTAATTCGTGATCATTAGTTAAATTCGTGGCAAGCTTTTTCCTTATTTTGGGCGTGAGAAATTACGAAGCAGAAATTTTCTTAGAAGAGCTTTTTATAATGCTGTCCATGAACTTCATAAAATCTTCATCCCATTGCCCTTCTGTGAGATCCCAAGCTCGGCGGAAATTTTCCTGATGTGAAAATTCACTTATGTAATTGATCCATCCTTTCCACCGCTTGCTTCTTATTTCCGGTGACTGATCTTCGTAATAGAGGTAAGTACTTTCGAGGTAAGTAAACAGAATTTCAAAAATGATAAGCTCCTTCCTTTCCTTTTCAGAAAGCTTAAGCTTCCCGTAATCATTGTTAGATACTTCAAGCTCCGGATTTTCGAGACACATTTTCAGATAGTCAACATACAATGAATGGCTTGTGAACAGGACTTCTTTCTCCTTTATCTTCCGCTGTCTCACCTTATCTGTATAAAAAACATATATCGCAAACGGTATGCCGATCACCGTCGCGATATATGAGAGCAGCTCGAACAATTCTTTGAGAGCGCTTAGATCCATTTAATAAATTAATTTACATCAATATAAAATTATGAAGATTAATTATAAATGAATATTGCATGAACTTGAATGAACCACCGTCCAAAATAAAAAACAAAACTTGCCACGAATTTCACGAATGATCACGAATTAAAAATATTATAAC
>JAWXBH010000028.1:0-17306 GCA_034439935.1 bacterium | reverse complement strand
TCGAAAGCTGCTTCTATCTTTGCAATATTGCTATGCAGGCGGTCGGGAATGACAATGCGAGAGAGGGTAAACTGTAGCACAGACAGATTAGTAATCTGTGCTACGACAATTGAACATTGACAATTGAACATTGATAATTGAACATTGATAATTGATGATTCGGAGCAGTATTAATCAATTTTCAGCCACAAAGTGCCTTACATTACCCAATACTTAAATAAAAACGATCCAAATCTATAGTCCTCTCTATAAATTATCTGTAATAACTACCCCTAAATTGCTGCATTCTCATTAAAACCGGGTATTAATTGAAGACTCATTGACGGAATTTTATCAAATCCACGTTCGAGCCCACCAAACTTGATGAATCTTAACCTCCAATTCAGGTGGTTGATGAAAACCACCAATTACCGACTTGAAATCCCGTAATAAAAATATTATATTAGCACTCTGAAACTTAGACTGCTAAGTTTGCGTTACAACTAACATCCCATCAAAACAATACAAATTTTAAAGAAACATTTAAAAATAATTAAACCATATGAAAATGAAAATTAAACCATTAAGCGATAGAATCATCGTAAAACCGGCGGATGCGGAAGAAAAGACCGCTTCAGGACTTATAATTCCTGATACTGCAAAAGAAAAACCAATGAAAGGCGAAGTTATCGCTGTTGGACCGGGAAAAATTACAGATGACGGAAAATCCATTAAGATGGAACTGAAAGTCGGAGACAAAGTTCTTTACGGTAAATACTCAGGAACAGAAATTACAATTGAAGGCGATGAATTTCTTATAATGAGAGAAACCGATGTTTACGCAGTGATCTAAGCAGGCGAATGAATTCATTTTGTTTAAAGCCCTGAAAAGCTAAAGTTAAAATGATTTTACCCTATCAGAGTCTTAACTCTCTGAAAACAAATCGAAAATTTTATAATTAAACAATAAATCAAACATGGCATCAAAAATAATAACATTTAATACGGAAGCTAGAGCCGGATTAAAAAGAGGTATAGACATACTTGCGAACGCAGTGAAAGTCACTCTCGGTCCAAAAGGACGAAATGTCGTCATCGACAAGAAGTTCGGTGCACCGACAGTTACAAAAGACGGTGTTACAGTTGCAAAGGAAATCGAAATTGAAGATCCGATCGAGAATATGGGCGCGCAGATGGTTAAGGAAGTTGCTTCGAAGACATCAGATATTGCAGGTGACGGAACAACCACAGCGACCGTTCTCGCGCAGGCAATCTATCGTGAGGGTTTGAAGCATGTAACATCAGGAGCTAATCCGATGGATCTTAAAAGAGGTATCGACAAAGCAGTAGCTGAATTAGTTAAAGGTCTGAAAGAAATTTCATCACCTATAAAAGAGAACAAAGAGATCGCACAGGTCGGCGCTATCTCAGCTAACAATGATAAATATATCGGTGATCTTATCGCGCAGGCGATGGACAAAGTCGGAAAAGACGGTGTCATCACAGTTGAAGAAGCAAAAGGAACAGAAACGACAGTTGACGTGGTGGAAGGTATGCAGTTCGACAGAGGTTACTTATCCCCATATTTTGTGACCAACGCTGAATCAATGGAAACCGAACTTGAAGATCCGTTTATCCTTATTCACGATAAGAAGATCTCGACAATGAAAGACCTTCTTCCGATACTTGAAAAGACAGCACAATCAGGAAGAAGTATGCTTATCATCGCTGAAGATGTTGAAGGTGAAGCTCTTGCTACATTGGTTGTAAATAAATTAAGAGGCACACTGAAAGTATGCGCAGTTAAAGCACCGGGATTCGGCGACAGAAGAAAAGCTATGCTTGAAGATCTTGCTGTTCTTACAAAGGGAACAGTTATTTCAGAAGAGCAGGGATTCAAACTTGAGAACGCGACAGTATCATACCTTGGAACAGCGAAGAGAGTTGTTATTGATAAAGATAACACAACCATCGTTGAAGGCGCAGGAAAACCTGAAGACATTAAGAAAAAAGTGAATGAAATAAAAGCTCAGAT
The DNA here is from genome assembly GCA_034439935.1 of bacterium. Classification (GTDB taxonomy): domain Bacteria; phylum Bacteroidota; class Ignavibacteria; order Tepidaquicellales; family Tepidaquicellaceae; genus JAGPCH01. Next base: position 15,292 of record JAWXBH010000028.1, on the reverse strand, counting down.
GGACAAGACAACATCAGACTACGATAAAGAAAAATTACAGGAAAGACTTGCAAAGCTTTCAGGCGGAGTAGCGGTATTAAAGATCGGCGCGTCGACTGAAATTGAAATGAAGGAAAAGAAAGCAAGAGTTGAAGACGCTTTACACGCGACAAGAGCAGCGGTTGAAGAAGGTATTGTACCGGGCGGCGGAGTTGCGCTGTTAAGAGTTTCATCGAGGCTTGATAAGATAAAAGATGAGAACGCGGATCAGAAGACTGGTGTAGCGATAATAAGAAAAGCGATTGAAGAGCCGATCAGACAGATAGTTGAGAACGCAGGACTTGAGGGTTCGGTCGTCATCAACAAAGTAAAAGAAGGCAAAGGAAATTACGGATTCAACGCGGCTACAGATGAGTATGAAGATCTTGTTGCAGCGGGTGTTATCGATCCTACTAAGGTTACAAGAGTAGCACTAGAAAACGCGGCATCAGTTGCGGGATTATTATTAATGACCGAAGCATGTATTGTTGAAAGACCTGAGAAAGAAAAAATGCCGATGATGCCTCCGGGCGGCGGCATGGGTGACATGGGCGGAATGTACTAGTCGCTTCGCTCAAAGTATCTATGATAAATGATCAATTTGTTGCGATGTTGTCATTCCGGCGAAAGCTGGAATCCAATCAAATTAAAAATAAACCTGTTAAGTGAAAGCTTGACAGGTTTTTGTTTTTAAAATTCTTTTTATTGCAATAATCTATTATTTTAAATAAAAAAGTTAAACTATATGAATACACTAACAATAAATAAGTCTCTTTTAAAAGAAGTAAAAAAGGGAAGCGTTCGTGAAGCTATTATAGAGGAAAGAAAAAATCTCTATGATCTCTTAATTCCTATCGTCTCTATAAAAGAAATGAATAATATTGAAACACTTTATAAAAGTCCTTCTCAATACGATAAAAAGAATTTTAAAGATGTTACTGACTGGATAATGAAATGAAGGTTAATCTCAGTAATAATTCTTTAAATTTCTTGGTAAGTTAAATGAAAAAGACAAAGAAAGAATCAGATTAAAAATAAATGAGCTAGTAAAGGAAATTGAAAGCTACGGTTCGGTAAAAATCATCACTCATCTTTAGTCATCGTCATTTTTACTTTCAAGCCGGAATTGAAGAAGGCGATGGAGGAGTGCTGTCTGGTTGATGATGTGCGCTGAGGATTTGTAAAGTTTATAAAGTTTATAAAGTTTATAAAGTTTGTAAAGTTAAAGTCGCTTAAATAAATTTGAAAAGGACTCTCCTCTACCTTGGGAGAAAGTCAGGGGATGAGGGAATAAATATTTTTATATTAAAATATTTTCTGTATTTTAGAAAAGATCTTTTTTTTTACTATTACGGGTCTGTTCTAAAAATAATATTAGACATTTATGAATGAAATGAATATCTCGAATGTACTGAAACTTTCGGTAACACAGCGACTAAAGCTTACCGAATTTATATGGGAAAGTATATCGGAATTTCCGGAAGCAATCCCACTTACAGAGAAACAATCGAAAGAACTGGACATAAGACTTGATGATTATGAAAAGAATCCGGGAGGAAATATTAGATGGGAACAGGCGAAAAGAAGGATTCTGAAGAAAGAATAAATTATAGTATAACATTAACACCTCAAAGTTACTTTGATCTTGAGAATTCCTATCAATGGTATTCAGATCAGGAAACAAATTTTGTGTCGAATTTTCTTAAAGAGATCGAGATTTGTTTTGAGAAAATCAGATCCAATCCTTACTCTTATCAGTTAATCAAAAATAATTTACACAGAGCTACAACACGAAAATTTCCTTTCGGAATATTTTTTAAAATTGATAATAATGAAATTATTATTTTTGCTGTTTTTCATTTAAGCCGTGACCCGCAAAGATTTTGATCAAACCAAATTATATCTTATTTCAGATCCTGATTTATTATTTTAATGTATGAAAAAAATATTTATCAGCTCAGTTTTGATCTTAATTAATTTTATCCTCCTTTCATGCGGGAAGAAGAATGAAGCTGTTACTGAAAAAATGAAAGAAGTTAATGAAGTTAAGGAACAGCCAAAGGCATTTACCGATCATCTGAATGCGCGGAATGCCATCACATTCAATAATTTGAAATATGATCTCGCGTGGTCATCACATCCTTCGGATAACTATTACAAGCAGGAATATCTTATGGAGGAGGAAACTCCGCAAAAGTTCAGTAAAATGATACTGCTTGAATTTATAACCGGCAAGACACCAGCCAAAGAAGTTGCAGCAAAAAAGGTAAATGAATTGAAGAAGCTGAAAGAGTCCGACCCGATGGCAAATTATGATGTCTTTGAAAAGAACGGAGAGATCATGCTCGATTTTTTTACTGAGCGCTGACATCAATGACGATAAGGCAAGCAACGATCCTGAACAGATAGTGGAAAGGAATGTTTACCGCTACAATCCGTACATTGATAAGAATGGAACAGAAGGGGTTTTATTATTTGGTGTAAGTGAACGCGCATACGGCAATGACATTAGAAAATTTCTAACGTCACTGAAAGCGAACAGATTTGATGTACCTAATGCAGCAGGAGCATTTGTGATCCCCGGGATCGAAGTTGGACGCTATAAGTGTTACACGTCAAATGTGAAACGTCAAACGTAAATCATAACTTATAGTATAATCTTCTGACAATCTGATAAAAATTTTGTAGTAAGTTACCAAATACACAAATTCAAACAAAAGATAATATGAGCTTAATAACAATTGCCGCAGCGGCAATACCATGGGATAAAATAATTTCACTAATGCCGGTTCTGATAAATACAGCAAGAGGCGTCATTGATAAGAATAAAAAACAAAGTAAGCTATTGCTTGATGATAACAGTTCAGACATAAGAGATCTTAAAATACGGGTTGAAGGACTTGAAGCTAATGAGCGGCGGCAGGCAAAGCTGGTCGAGGAGATAGCGGTTCAGCTCGGGGAACTTACGAAAGCGATGAACATAATTTCAAAGAGAGTGATCTTGGGATTAGTGATAGCCATAACTTCACTTGTACTTGGAATAGTGCTGTTGATCATCAAATAAAGAACATAAACTTTCTTATCATGAAGATTAAATAATAACTATTTAGCCATACACATGTGCAATAAATAATATAAAAGCCGCCATTGCGATCAATACCAACAACGAGACAATTATAGAAATTAAGCCAAGCTTACGTTCCGGACTTTTGATGACAGCGATGATTCCGGAAATTATGGAAAGAATCAAAGCCGACGAGGCAGTTAAGATCATATAAAACGTAATATCGGAAACAATACTATTCTTACTGTACAAGCTGACAAGATGATGCAGGCACCCAGCAGCAACACACCGGAAAACATTAATACTATACTTACTTTGCCAATGTTAAATTTCAAATTGCAATTATATAAGAATACATTTCCACTGTTTCATTTTATCAGGGAAAAGTTAAAAATAGAATTTACGGATTATCCTTTAATATATTTTATCTTGGCAACAATTGAACTACTAAGTTTGAATACCAGATCTAAGATTTTCACATCCGTCCAAAACAATGTGATTTAGACAGTATAAAGTTTTAGTTTCGATTAAGTACGCTTTCTTTTGAAAAACTCCCGCATAGAAGCATTGCGTGACAGGCGCCATAAAGCTTTGCAAAGAAAAGTTTCCCGCTGGTGATAAATTGCCAGGATATTGAATGCTGTGGAGAGTATGGAGGAAGGAAAGTGCAGAAGTGGAAGTACAAGTGATGATAGAACGGTTTTAAAAACCGTTCTACCCCAAAACCAAATCGATCTCATATCTCTCAACTTATAAAACAATCATCATGACAAAGCAGACAGGGTTGACGAGATCAGGGGAAAATATAAAATTCATTACAGGCAGGAAGCTGTGTTAAGAACTAACGAGTTCATCAGCGCAAGCTTTTAATTTGAACTAAAGAATTTTCAAGATTCCGCATGTGATATCATCACTCTGATCCGCGCCGGCAGTGAATTGCTCTATATCCCTGAGTATATTCTTCAGTATGATATTTGCAGGTTTGTCTGAAAATTTTTGGATAAGTTCCGGTCCCCTGTCATCACCATAAAATTCACCCGACTTACTCATAGCTTCAGGAACTCCGTCTGTATATAAAAATAAAATATCGTCCCTTTCCATTGTAATTTCTTCCGCCACAAAATCATATTCCACACAACCCAGCATCAGTCCTCCGTCATTGAGTTCAACTTTCTCACCGTTCTTTTTAAAAACATAAATTGTATTATGTCCAGCGTTAATACTATGAAGCTTTCTGTCATTATGATTATATAAACCGAACCAGCACGTGGCGAATTTTTCATCGGTAGTCGAATCAATAAGAACATTATTAAGGCATTTCACAAATTCTATAAGATTGAATTCTTTGTTAAGCTTGAAATAAGTTATGATGGATGAAAAGATTGTTGACACGATCAGTGCTGCGGAAATACTCTTTCCTGAAACATCGCAAATAAAAAATAATGTCTGATCGGGAATGACTGTATAAATATTATAATAATCCCCTCCGATCTGCTTGGCAGGAATAAGTATCATTGAAACATCGATATCCTTGAACTCAGGAAATTTTGACGGAAGAAGATTTTGCTGTATCTCGCGCGCGGTCTTTAGTTCACGGTTCAAAGCTTCCTGTTGAATACGGACATTTATTAACCGTGCATTTTCAATTGATATCGCGCACTGTGATGAAAGTATCTGGAATATGTTCAGATCTCGTTCGGTAAAAATTTCTCCGTGTCTTTTATTTATTACCTGTATGACACCGATCAGTTTTTCCCTGTGGATCATCGGAACACACAGCATTGACTTCGTCCTGAAATTTGACTGCATATCAAACTCCCTATTAAAGCGCGGATCTTCATAACAGTCTTCGATCAAGAGCGGAGTGCGGTTTGCGGCAACCCATCCTGCGATCCCCTCTCCCATTTTACAGATGATGTTCTTCACACCTTCCCCTTTTTCTCCCGTAGCTATACTGAAGTAAAGATGATCTTCCGCTTCATCATAAATCAGCAGCGAGCTTGCTTCGGCATTCATCAGCAGCTTACAGCTTTCCATGATCTCATTCAATAATACATCGAGAGGTTTATCTTCAGATATGCTTTGAGTGATCTGCGTCACATAACTCATTTCACGCAGTATGTTTTCAGATTCTTTGGATACTACAGTCATTTTATTTATTTATTTATCATAAAAATATAAATTATATACTTACTTAAACATTCACTTTTCAATTTATTTTACTTTAGTTAATCTTTAATTTTATGTCAATGGATGATAACATAAAGAAGAGAATTCTTCAGACCGGTGTAGCGCTTTTAATTGTTCTCGCCATCGGTACATTCGGTTACTACTTTATTACTCAGCGTAATTATGATGTCTTTACATGTTTTTACATGACGGTGATTACGATCACTACTATCGGCTTTAATGAGATCATTGATCTGGAGAAGTATTCCGGAGCAAGACCTTTCACTATCTTCCTTGCATTTGCAGGCATCGGACTGCTTACATATTTCGTTTCAACAATTTCAGCTTTCATTCTTGAAGGTAACATAAGACAATCCTATAAAAAATTAAAAATGGAAAAGAACATTAGCAGGCTGCAGGATCATTATATAATCTCCGGGATCGGAAAACATTCAGCGCACCTTAATGATGAGCTTGTCTCTACAAAAAGAGATAGTGTATTCATAGAGCTTGATCCTCTCAGAATCAGACAGGTACTTAAAAAATATCCGCATCAGAAATTCATTGAAGGAGATGCCACGCACGATGACGTTCTTGAAAAAGCGGGAATTGATAAAGCCAAAGGTATCTTTGCTTCAACTACTAATGATAACACAAATATCGTCATCTGTCTTTCTGCAAGACGGCTTAACCCCAAGCTAAATATTGTTTCACTCTGCAACGCGCATATAAACTCCGAAAAGCTTAAAACTGCCGGCGCCGATCAGATTGTTTCTCCAAATTATATCGGAGGACTGAGAATGGCATCTGAAATGCTTCGCCCGGCTGTCACTGCTTTCCTTGATGCAATGCTTCTTGATAAAGATAAAACTTTTCGCTTCGAGCAGATAGACATTACAAAAAATCAGGAAGGAAAAAAGATCGGCGAGCTGAGGTTAAATGAATTCAAGGATTCACTTCTGATAGGATTAAAATCAAACAATGAACTTGTATTTAAACCGGCTGATGAGTACGTAATTAAAGCCGGTGACTCACTTGTAATTATGACAACTCCTAATGACAGGATTAAGATAGAAGAAAATCTTTCCGTTTAATGTACAAATCTACTCCAGCCGCTTTTTAAATCTTAATGAACTTAGTGTCAGTATTACAACTCCCATAACGAACAACGCCGTCAGCTCACGCCACAATTCCATAAACCCCAGACCTTTTATCACTATGCCTCTGATAATAGTTATGAAATATCTCAAAGGAATAATGTAAGTAATGTACTGAATTAACTTCGGCATGTTTTCAATCGGAAATGAAAATCCTGAAAGAAAGATCATCGGCATTATTACAAGAAATGCCGCGGTTGTCATCGCCTGCTGTTGTGTTTTTGAAATGGTTGATACGAACAAGCCCAATCCTAATGTGGAAAGCATAAAGATAAATGTGCAGAAGAACAGGAATGTAATGCTGCCTTTGATCTGAATTCCAAACCAAAACCTCATTACCGAAAGCACAAGTATTACTGCAATGATACCGACAATTGAAAAAGGAACAAGCTTGCCGAGTATCATCTGGTATGGCTTGATCGGAGTTACTATCAATTGCTCAAGTGTCCCGATCTCTCTTTCCTTTACAATTGCCAGAGATGTCATGTTAGTTGTGATGATGATCAGGATAAGTCCTACAATGCTTGGCAGCATATAATTTCTTGTGGCAAGATTGGGATTGTACCAAATTCTTGCTTCCGGCTCGACAGTACCGGTGAGTGAGGTTTTTAGTCCCGACCTTTCGATCTGCTCTAATGAAATGTTTTTTGCAAAACCTCCTGCAATACCCTGAACATATCCGGCTGCGATCAGAGCTTTATTTCCATCCGAACCGTCAAACAGCATCTGAACATCAGCGGGTTTTTTAATGCTTATGTTCTTTTCAAAGTCCTGAGGGATCACAATTCCTATCAGAACTTTTCCTTCATCAATGAGCTTCGTCATTTCGTTATAGCTTAATGCATATTCATCAATTGAAAAGTATCCTGACTTTTCAAAGCTTTCAATAAATTTTCGGCTCGTTACGGATTTATCCTGATCAAGCAAAGCCGTATGAATATTATGTATATCTCGATTAGCAGCATAACCTAGAAAAATAAGCTGGATCACAGGAGCAATTAAAACTACCACGAACATTTTCGGATCACGTATAAACTGAAGAAACTCTTTGATAATAAATATCTTAAGCATTCTCATAAGGCGTTCGCTTTTTTTGTTTTTATTGTTGCAATGGTAATAAAGAACGCTGCAAATATCAGCAGATACAGCATCTGCATTTTGTAGACCTCAACATTAGTGCCTTTAATTAATATGTCCCGTAAAATGATTATATAAAATTTTGCGGGTGCAATGTTTGATAATATCTGTATCGGTACAGGCATGCTTTCGATCGGAAAAATAAATCCCGATAGTATGACAGTCGGCAATTGTGAGATGAGCTGTGACATCTGAAACGCGACCTGTTGTGATTCAGCTATCGTCGAAATGAAAACTCCCATGCTGAGAGTCGCAAACAGGTAGCAGATCGTACCGATGAACAGGAAAAGATAGCTCCCTTTAACAGTGATGCCGAATAATAAATAACCCATTGCCAGTATAGATGAAGCGATCAGCAGCGATATCAGCATGTAAGGAATTATCTTTCCTATTATAAGCTGCAATGATGATACCGGAGAGACCCTTATCTGCTCTATTGTCCCAAGCTCCTTTTCTTTTACTAATGAAATGGATGTAAGTATGACTGATATGATTATCAGTATCATTGCGATCAGTCCGGGAATAAAGTACTGGGTAGTGTTTAAGTCCTTATTGTACCAGAATTGTGATTCAATGTTTAATGGTTGATAAACATTGATGCCCTTGACAGCCAGAACTTCCTTTGCTATATCCTGAGAATAAGTAAGCGTTGCGATGTTAACATAATTTAAAACTACCGTAGCTGTATTCGCATCGACTCCGTCGATGAGGAACTGTACTTTTACATTTTTTTTACTAGCAAGATCTCTCGAAAAATCTTTAGGAATTGAAACAACGCACTGCACAACTCCTTTCTGCAGCAGTTCGGTTACCTCTGCTTCATTCCCGGCAACAGCCTCAATGATAAAGTATGGCGATCCGCGAAAGCTTTCAATGAATTCACGTGACTGAACCGTCATATCATTATCGTATATCCCAAGCTTGATATTTTTGACATCAAGTGTTATGGCGTATCCGAAAAGTATCAACAAAAAAACGGGCAGCGCGAAAATTATCAGCAGGCTTCTCTTGTCTCTTTTGATCTGCCGTATCTCTTTCAGCGATATTGAAAGGATCTTACTTATCATCAGGAGTATTTTTTTCAATCAGATATAGAAATACATCTTCAAGTGTTGGAGTAATTTCGCTGATATGATGAATTTTAATTTTACCGTCTTGCTCAAGCAGACCGGCAATGACTTTTTTTTCATCTGTGACAGGATCGTTCACTGATTTAAGTGAAGCATGAAGTGAGTTTCCAAAAATAGAAATGCTTTCAATAAAATTTTCCTTCTCCAGAATTTCAGTTGCTGCATAAATATCAGAACAGTCGATCTCAAAAACCTTCGTCTTGATATACTCAGTCTTTAGCTCTTTGGGACTGCCTGCAGCGATAAGCTTTCCGGCATTGATAAGAATTATCCTGTTACAGAATTCAGCTTCATCAAGATAGTGTGTCGTTACAAAAACAGTTGTACCTTTCTCCGAAAGTTCATTGATCAGATCCCAGAACTTTCTCCTCGAGATAGGATCTACACCGCCGGTCGGCTCATCAAGAAATACTATTTTGGGTTTGTGTATAACAGCACATCCTAAAGCAAGACGCTGCTTGTATCCGACTGAAAGCGTTGCCGTAAGACTTTTTTGCTTCTCTTCCAGTCCGGATATCTCAAGAACCCATTTTTTTCTTTCCTCAAGATCACTTCCGTTAAGTCCATATACTCCTCCAAAAAAATTAATATTTTCTGTGATGGTGAGATCATTGTACAATGAAAATTTCTGAGACATATAGCCAATATTCTTCTTTACCATGTCAGGATTATCGTTGATGCTGTATCCTCCGACAAGCGCGTCGCCTGATGTCGGCACAAGTATTCCGCAAAGCATTTTTATTGTTGTTGATTTGCCTGCCCCGTTTGCTCCGAGAAAACCAAACACTTCACCTTCCTTCACATCAAAGGAAATGTCATCTACTGAAGTAAAACTCCCGAATTTTTTCACAAGATCTCTGACTTCAATTGAATTTGTATTCATCGAAGTAACGGATCGATCATGCAGTTTCATAATTTTCCTTTATCAGATGTATATAAGCATTTTCAAGTGATGGTGAGATCTGTCTTATGTCCGTGATCTCAATATTATTTTTTTCAAGCAGCTCCCGTAAAGATTCTGTTTCATCATCACCTTTATTCACGGCTACATTCAGTCGGTCACCAAAAAGCTGTATCTCAAGCGATGTCTGCTTTCTTAAGATGTTATATGCTTCTCTTATCGGATTGCAGACTATCTCAAGGATGAGTTGTTTGAACATAGCCTTAATATTGTTTGGAGTATTTACAGTGAGCAGCTTTCCGTTGTCAACTAATGCTATCTCGTTAAAGCGTTCGGCTTCATCCATGTATGGCGTCGAAATTATTACTGTAATGTCTTCTTTAAGTAAATTTGAAAGTATGATCCAGAACTCACGTCTTGAAACAGGATCGACCCCGGTTGTCGGCTCATCAAGGAAAATTATTTTCGGTGTATAGATCAGAGTGCATGCCAGAGCAAGTTTCTGCTTCATGCCCCCCGATAATTTACCGGCAAGAAAATTCCTGAATTTCGTGAGTCTTGTGAATTTCAAAAGTTCTTCTCTTCTTTCCTTATAGTCCTTCAGTCCGTGGATGCTGGCAATAAATTCTATATTCTCATCCACAGATAGATCAGTATACAAACTGAATCTTTGCGAAAGATATCCAATGCTGTTCCTTATTTCATTGATGTTTTCCGATATCTTCTGACCGAATATTTCAACGTTGCCCGAATCACTTTTAAGCAGACCGCACATTATCCTGATTAGTGTTGTCTTTCCAGCTCCGTCAGGTCCGACTAATCCGAATATTATATTTTTCTTTATATTAAAGCTGACATCATTAAGAGCTTTAACGTCACCGAAAGTTTTACTGAGATTATTAATTGATATAATGTCGTTCAAGTCCGGTTCAGTTTAAAATTAATTTTGCGTCGGCAGGCATTCCTGATTTCAATTGAAACTCAGGATTTGGGATCTGGATCTTTACCGCGTAAACAAGCTTTGTCCTCTCATCCTGCGTTTGAATATTCTTGGGAGTGAACTCGGCTTCAGTGGAAATAAATATAACCTCTCCTTTATATGTCTTGTCTTTATAGCTGTCTATACTAACTTCTGCTGTCTGTCCGAGCTTTACTTTTCCAAGCTCAACTTCAGTAACATATATTACAAGCTTGACTGTCTGAAGGTCGGATAAGTTCAACAGTGAAGCGCCCGGAGTTACAAACTCTCCGGCTTCAACGAATTTTTTTGTGACGATCCCTTCCGAAGGAGATTTAATTGTACAGTCTTCAATACTGTATCTGATAAGATCGACACTCACCCGGCTTCTCTTCAGATTGGCGCTGGCGGAAGCTATCTCTTCCGGTCTTACGATATTCTTTATTTTCTTCAGATTCTCTTTTGCTATGTTGAACTGGTTTGTCGCCTGATCAAAACGCGTTGTAATCTCTTCATGCTGCTGTTTCGTTATCACATTCTGATAAAACAGATCATCTCCTCTTTGCTTTTCAGATCCGGCTTGCCTCAGATTTATTTCAGTAAGATTGACCTGCTCCTGAGCAAGTCTGATATCTTCTTTTCGTGCACCTGCCTGAAGAAGCCGAAGCTGTGCTTCCGCCTGCTCAACTCCTGCTTCTGCCTGCCTTAGCTGAATATCAAGAGATTCATGATCAAGCAGCAGCAGAATATCATCCTTCTTAACCTTATCACCTTCACTGACTAAGATAGAGCTTATCTGTCCGACAGACTTTGAGCTGATAGTAATGTCAGTAGCTTCTACGGTTCCGGAAGCGGATATCTCATTTTCAATTTTCTTTTCATTGCAAGAGATAACGACGGCGAATAAAAGAATGAATAATAGGTATTGAATTTTTTTCATATTAAATTATTATTTCACAGATTTTTTTATTGAATTAATAATGAAGCGGGGGATCTCTTTTTTTCTGAGCTTAATGAATTCAATGAACGCCTTTTCTGACATTCCAAAAATTTTCATGATTATCGGTTTCCATATAACCGGAAAGATGCACATCGCGATCATGTTTATTATCAATTGCACCGGATCGATTGGATCGATAAGTTTTTTTTTAACAGCATCGTTAATCTGTCTTTTGAAAATTTCAGTGTGGAGGTCTTTCTTATTTTTGAGTAACGATGTCAGCTTTTCGGGATTCTGATTTATTTCGTAAATGATGAATGAAGGGAGATAAATGTTCTCGAGCAGAATTGAAATATAGTTCTCTACAAAATGTTCTATTTTTTCAAATAAAGGAAGCTCAGCATTGAGAAGTTCATTCACTTTAGGAAGAAAATCCTTTAGCGCATCTTCGAAGACTGCATCGAACAGCTTATCCTTGCTGCGGAAATAATAATGAAGCATCGCCTTGTTGATCCCTGCGTTATCTGCGATCTCTTGCATCCTCGAACCTCCAAGTCCTTTTTTATGAAAGATCTTTTTTGCGGACTGAAGTATTCTCTGCTCAGTGCCTTTATCTATTTTCTTCTGAAGCAAATGCTGATTATTTAACTGAATAGATTAACCAAATGGTTAGTTATACAAACTTAGCTTACCGGAGCATTACTTTCAATTCTTATAAGGGGGATGCGATCAGAATTATTACACAAAAAAAAAACCGGCTTCATTTCCGAAGCCGGCTGCTGTGACATTATTGCTTTTATTATTTCAATTTTGAAAATGTGCTTATCACCTGGTATCAAACATAAATGTTATCCTTGGCACGACCTCGCTGACCTTTCCTTTTGAATATGCATTAAGCCATAAATTGGGTGTGATGTGAACACGCTTATCCGGTGTATAATCCAATCCTGTTGAAACGAAATGCTGTTTTGCTTTTCCTTCATCAGAATCATAAAGATCGTATCTCAGAAAAAAGCTGAGTTTATCCTTTTTCAGAATGCCCCTTGTAAAGACACTGACTCCCCACGGGACAGTATTGGCAATGTTAGCTCCGTTCTTCTGGATCTGCTCGAACGCTTCAACTCCAATACCGAATCCTGAGAACCTCACCCCGAGAAAAGATTGTATAGTTGTTTTATTCTGTGAAGGACCTGACGGTTCATAATCACCGTAAATGTTGAACGTGATCTTCTTATCAGGTGAATTGAACATAAGGTTACCATAAAATCTTTTGAACTTATTTGATTCAAGCCTCGCTCCCTTGCCGTTACCGATCATGAGATAATAATTGAATTTCTTTTCCCTATCGAATGCTCCTCTGAGCATTACACCAAGATCTCTTGAACTGAGAAAGCCCCTCTGATCTAAAATTGTTCTTTCAATGAATCTGTAACTCCAAAATTTTTCAGAATTTACTGTAAAGCCCGGAGTCGGTATGAGACCGGCGGATAACTCGGAGTTCGCAAAAATATTCTTCCAATTGACAGCGGCATCCCTGAGATATACTGTTCTCTTTCCATCCGTCGTAAACTCCTGACCATCATAAGAAAGAGAAATTACTCCGTCAAAATTTTCATTAAAGCTGTAATCAAATCCGATATTGACCCTTCTGAATTCGAAACTGTTAAAGTCTTTTTTATATCCTGAATATTCAAGACTGCTTCCCGAAGAATCACCGGCAGTTTTATAGAAATAATCGGCAAAGACCACACCCCAGACTTTCCAGGTACCGTATTCAGATGAAGCATTATTTTGTGCAAATAGATTGTGAAACGAAATCAAGACGAGGAAAAATATAGTAAGGATTTTCATATATAATTTTTTCCAAAATTAGCAAAAGAACATTTCATAAACTATTCATAGATAATTCAAAATCTTCCGACATTTAAAAATTATTCAATTGTAATAAAGCATTATTTTTGAGAATTTCAAGAAAAATATTTTGAAATGAAAAACATTCTCTTTCCTACAGATTTTTCTCCGAATGCGAATAATGCTTTGAACTTTGCCGTTGAAATCGCGCGCAAGGTCAACGGTAACCTTATACTCTTTCATGCATACAGTGTGCAGCTTATTGACCCTAACATGCCTGCGGAAATTTATCTTTCAGCATATCAGGAAGAAGAAAAGACTGCTAAGGAAAATCTTGAAAAATTAAGTGGGAGGATCATTGAAGCAAACAAAGATGCTTCAGGCAAAAGCTTATTTGCTACAGACGCGATCGTAACACAGGGTCTTGTAGTAGATGAAGTCCTGTCTATGATAGATGAATATAAGATAGACATAGTTGTAATGGGAACTCACGGTGCGAGCGGCATTACCGAGCTTATACTTGGAAGCAATACTGCAAGCATCATCGAAAAGTCTCCTGCCCCTGTTCTTGCCATTCCGCATAATGCTGATTACAAAGATTTAAAAAATATTGTATATGCTTACGACGACATTAAGTCAGGACTTCCCTCTTTCCGGAAGCTGCTGGAATTCGCTGAGATATATGATTCGGATATTACACTTCTTCACATTATTGAGTCATCATCTAATACAGCAGAACTTAACAAGCAGGAATTTGAAAAAATAAAGCAGTCAGTTTCATACAGTAAGATCCGTCTCGAACTGGTAAAGGAAGAGAATATACTTGAAGGAATCAATGATTATGTGAATTTAAATAATGTGGATATGCTTGTGATGGCTGTAAAGAAAAAATCATTACTTGACAAAATTTTCAGCCGCAGCTTAACAAAGAAGATGGCTTATCATACAAAAATACCTTTACTCGCGCTGCATGGTTCGTAAAGTTGTAAAGTTCAGATATCATTAAAGTCTGAGATTTCAAGTTGACAGAATTATTTGACAATTCACCACTAACACTTATAACTAAAACTCTTGCCTGAAAAATTATTTTTGATCGATGGTATGGCTATGATATATCGTGCCTACTTTGCATTGATATCAAGTCCTCTCATAAATTCAAAAGGCAAGAACACATCTGCAGTTTACGGGTTTATAAATTCGATGATAAAGATACTGGAGGATGAAAAGCCGGATCACATTGCAGTATGCTTTGACACTTCAGCCCCAACTTTCCGTCATAAAGAATTTCCGGAATATAAAGCTCAGCGGCAAGAGATCCCGTCTGACATGCCCTGGCAGATAGCAAAGGTCAAAGAAGTAGTTACTGCCTTTTCCATTCCCATGATCGAATGTGACGGATATGAAGCTGACGATATTATAGGAACACTTGTAAGACAGGCGGAAAAGGAAAAAGTCTTAAGCTATATGGTCACTCCGGATAAGGACTTCATGCAGCTTGTATCCGATGTGATCTTTCTTTACAAGCCATCAAGAAATTTATACGGCAACAAGGTTTCTGAAATCGAGATCATTGACAAAGAAGGTGTCAACCGGAAATTCGGAGTAACACCTGATAAGGTTATAGAAGTGCTCGGATTAATGGGAGATGCTTCCGATAATATTCCGGGTATCAAGGGCGTGGGAGAGAAGACCGCTATAAGCCTGATACAGCAGTTCGGAACGATTGATAATATGTACGCCAATATTGACAAGATCACCAAACCTAAGCTGAAAGAAAATATTATCACTCACAGAGATGAAGCCGTTTTATCAAGAAGACTCGTAACCATTAAAACAGATGTTCCTCTCAAGATAAACTTTCACAATCTCAACAAAAAAGATGCAGATACAAAAACCCTGATCGGACTGTTTGAAGAGATGGAGTTCAAAACACTGATAAAGAAATTTTCGAAGGGTGAAAAGAGTAC
>JAWXBH010000027.1:0-5232 GCA_034439935.1 bacterium | reverse complement strand
CCGTTAGCCGCAACCCTATGACGACAGTGCTAACTTTAAAGTGAGTGCAAGAAACAAACAGACAAAAACTAAAACGAATGAACAGAACAATACTTTATTACCCGACAATTGACATTCCAAGGACAAGTTGGTTAAGGCATGCCGTTTTATATTGGGACGAAGTAAGTTCCATTGTTCCTAAAAGTTGGGACGACAAGATTTTAGTTGAGTTATCTCCAGACATTCACTACTTGATGGACGAAGGACGCTTCCGACCAATAAAACCAGAAGATTTAATTTTTAAGCAAGACAATTGGGAGGCGTTTAATCAATTCCAAAAAGAGTTTGAAGAAATTGTTTCTTCAAGACAGTTTCAATCCTTTATTCAAAGACGACACAAATCCGATTGCCAAATTCATATCAACAAAGTTGGTATCAATTCACTTGCAAGAATACATGGCAACAAAACATCGGACAGCATTCTGCATTTTTTAATTGATAGAGGTTTAGCAAAGCGTGACAAACAAGGAGATTGGCTTTTGTTTGAGCAGAACACAGCACTCTTATACATGTCTTTGCTTGCAAAATATCTTGCAGACATTGACAGTAATCAAACAACAATTGGAACTGATTTTATCACTTATGAAAAGTTCAACTTTAAAAGAGTAACTGACAATGCCGGATTTCCAGTTGTAAGTTTCAACTTGGACAAAGTGCTACCAACTCCAAAGGACAATGTGCCTTTTGAAAAAATAATTGACTTCAAAAGAAAACGAGAACAAAATCTTCTGCACTTCAAAAAATATCTTTCAGACTTTCAAGTAAAAATTTCAAATACAAAATCACAAGCCGAGTTAAAGGAAAGTGCTATGACTTTTCAAGAAGGTTTGATAACAGGAGTTCAAGATTTGCATGCGGTTTTATCTGACTCAAAAATTGAAAGTTCTTTCAAATCTTTTAAATCACTTGTTAATTTAAAATCACCTACTTTGTTAGCTTCAGCAGGTGCAATTGCAAACAGCAAACTTGACCTTATCCATTTACCAATAAGTTTACAAGCAATTGGTATTGCTACAATGGGAGCAATTGAACTGACAGGAAATTATATAGAACTTAGAAACAAGACAAGGGCTAAAGAAAGGGAATCACCTTTTTCCTACATTTATCAAGCACAGAATTACGGAATTCTAAATAAGTATCATAGACCTTAAACATCATCGCAATGAATGTAAATCAAAATGAACAAACTGACTGTAAACTTGGAGCGACATAGCTTCGAATGGATAGCAGGGCAGCGGCTAACAGCACCTTAGCGTCAGTTTTTTTGAAGAAAAAAAAACCGAACGCCAAGCTGCGAAACGTTAGCTGTAACCAATGGGGTCAGTGCTAACCCCAAACTTTCTGCAAGAAATGAACAAAAATAATTTTAACAATTAATGACTTTACGACTTTTAATAATCACTTTACTATTTTCACTCAACAGCTTTGGACAGACAAATTCAAAGAAAGAACTCAAGCACCACCCAAAAACATTTGAGGAATCGTTGACACAGTTGGACAAGATATTTTCCGACAGCACAAAAATCAAAATAAAGAATATGACCGAAGGCGACTTCATTGGTAATACTCATTTTGGAATTGGAATGTGGATTAGGAACGAATGGCTTTATGACAGATATTTTTTCAAATTAATTGTAATGAAAAGCGATTTACGAAAAGAGTTAATTGGAAAAGGTTTACCAACCAATGATGATATGTCAGGTTTAATACTTCGTTCCTATTACCGTAAATTGACAGGACAAGACATCGCAGTTGAACAACAAATAAAAGATGTTCATCAGTTTTATATAAATATGAATAATCCAGAATGGAGAAAAAAGCAAAGCGAAGAATATTGGACAAACTACATGAAACAGTTTAACATTGGCGACACCTTGACTAATCACATTTACTATAATCGTAATTGGCTTGGCGACCCAAAAAAGAATGTTATGATTGAGGCAATCATTCTTGAAAAGAAAGACCGAGAACTAAAAATAGATATTGTGAACTTTGGCGGTGAGACAGAAAGGAAATTAGTGTATGATGAAATTAAATGTAAGGACGGAGAGTGTTGGGTGAATCCATATAACTGGAAACAAAAAATGAAACAATGACTTCAAAACTTCTAACAAACTTTACTGCGGACTTGACACTGCACCGCTTCGGACGGACAGCTTGGCTACAGCTAACAGCACCTACAAGAAATTGGCGGTTCAGTGGTTAAATAATCCCGATAGCTATCGGGATTGTGCTTCCCCGCCTGAATGACGTAGTCGGGCAGGGTATCAAGTTCTGTGGTGGCAGACAGTTTTGTGCTTCCCTGCCTGCTTGAGGCAGTCAGGCAGGGAAATCGCCAACTTCTTGTAGCTGCAAAACGTTATCGGCAAGCTTAAACTATCCGGGAAAACTATCTTTTATTAAATTTTTATAGAATATTAAACTACCTTTTTATTATGAATCGAAGAAATTTTATCGAAAATACAGGAGCATTAGTCTTATCTGCAATCTTGCCATTGCCAACATATTCAATGTTTGGAAAAAATAAATATAAAATGGGGCTTCAACTCTATACCATTCACCAAGATATGACTAACAATGCAATCGCCACATTAAAGGCTGCAAAAGCTATGGGTTATGAAGATTTTGAAACATTTGGGTTTGATAGTGAGAAAGGAACTTATTATGGTTATAAGGCTATAGAATTCAAGAAAATACTTAAGGATTTACAAATCACTACCAATAGTGGGCATTATGGGTTTGCTTCATATCTTACTAAATCTGATGATGATTTAAAACGTTTTGTAGAACAGTGTATAAATGGAGCTCATGTATTGGACATGAAATATATAGTATGGCCTTGGATAGCCCCAGAACAGCGGAGTTTGGATAATTTTAAACTGATTTCTAAAAAACTTAATGTTATTGGAGAACAAGTAACTTCATCGGGAATTGGATTTGCCTATCACAATCATGGTTTTGAATTTATAGACCAAGGGGGAGAAAATGGCTTTGATATTATATTAAGAGAGACAGACCCTTCATTAGTTAAACTTCAGATGGATATGTATTGGGTGATGAATTCCACTAAGCATACCCCTAAAGAGTTGATAAGCAAACAACCAAAGCGTTATGTGATGTGGCATTTAAAAGACATGGACAAAGTAACAAGAGATTATACCGAGTTAGGGAATGGTTCCATTGACTATGCTAAAATACTTCCAAATCCAGTTGAGTCGGGACTCAAATACTATTATTTGGAGCAAGGAGGTAACTATGCACATAGTCCAATGCAAAGTGTAGCTGATAGTGCTAAATATTTTAAAAAGCATCTACAACAGTATTTGTAAAAAAGCCAGCCGTCATAAACACTAGTCGTTAGCAGAAATTTTACAAAGACACCCAACACCCAATAATAATGACAGAAACAGTAAACATAATTGGAGCAGGAATTGGTGGACTAACCACTGCCTTGACATTGAAGCAAAAAGGACTGAATGTAAAAATTTATGAAAGTTCAGCAGAAATCAAGCCTGTTGGAGCAGGAATAATTATTGCCAATAATGCTATGCAGGTTTTTCAAAAATTAGGTCTTCAAGACAAAATTGAAAAAGTAGGAAACAAAATTTCATTTATGAAAATTACCGATACACAACTCAACGACATTTCGGTAGTTGACCTTTCAGAATATGAAAAAAAATACGGTGTTCACAATATTGCAATTCATAGAGGCGAATTGCAAAAGATACTTGCCGATGAAATTGGATTTGAAAATATCAACCTATCAAAGCGACTTTCAAAAATTGAAAAGGAAGAATTATTTAAATTGACCTTTGAAGATAACACCACATTTGAATGTAAACTTGTAATTGGTGCAGACGGAATAAAATCAGTTGTCAGAAATCAACTGTTTGAAGAAAGCACTTTAAGAAATGCCAATCAAAAATGTTGGAGAGGAATTTGCGAAATTGATTTGCCGAAAAATTATCATAACGAACTAAATGAGGCTTGGGGGAAAGGGAAACGATTTGGTTTCGTGAAAATTAGCGACAAAAAAGTGTATTGGTATGCGTTGACAAATGCCAATAAATTTTCTAAAAAAACGACAAACCTGATAGAAGTATTTAAAGAATTTCATACTGATATCTTAAAAATTATTTCGGCAACTAATAAAGAACAAATTATATTAAACGACATTATTGACTTGAAACCAATCGACAAATGGCAAGCCGAAAATGTTTGTCTAATTGGAGATGCCGCTCACGCCACAACACCAAACTTGGGACAAGGGGCTTGTCAAGCAATTGAGGACGCTTATGTTTTAGGCAAACTGCTTGACGAAGGATTAGCAATTGAAAACACCTTTAAACAATATGAAAATTTAAGAAGAAAGAAAGCCCATACAATTGTAAATATAAGTTGGACAGTTGGAAAAATGGCACATATTGAAAATAATTTAGGCATTTGGTTAAGGAATAAGATTATGAGAAATTTGCCAAAATCAGCAAATAAGAAACAAATGGATATGATTTTTGATCTTAACTAACAGGCAAACAATGACAACAATAATTTCGATAATATTATTTTTAATTTTTCTTTTTCTTTCGTCAATACATATTTATTGGGGCTTTGGTGGACGTTGGGGAAAGGATGCTATAATCCAACAAAAAATGACAACAACACAAAAGTAATGATGCCAGGACTTTTACCAACTTTCATAGTTGCGTTTGGTTTATTAGGGTTTGGACTTTTTATTTTAGTTAAGTCAGGACTTATAAACTTCAATTTTCCAATGTGGCTTGACAACTATGGACTATGGATAATTGCAAGTGTTTTTATATTGAGAGTAATTGGAGAATTTAATTATGTTGGATTTTTCAAGAAAATTAAACACAAAAAATTTGGACAAAACGACACAAAATTTTATTCACCATTATGTTTAACAATCGGAATATTGACAATAATAATAGCACTGAATAAATAAAAACTTCTGCTAACAGCACCTTCCCAAAAGGCGGGGGTTCGTTTTCCAAAGACAGTTTTGTGGTTATTGGAAGTTCAGTTTTTCAAATCAAGTTTTGTGGTAAAAATCCCGCCCTTCGGGTAGCTGCAAAACGTTAGTCGTAATGCTAAACGACACACATTAACATCATTAAACAGAAAAAAACATGAAACAAAATTTTGACAGGACAAATCCAGACGAGGCAGATGAAT
>JAWXBH010000026.1:0-3154 GCA_034439935.1 bacterium | reverse complement strand
TTCGATTCAGTTCCTGGATAATCTAACAGGTTACTCTTTAGGTAATGGAAATCACGGAATAATTTATAAAACAACCAATGGTGGGACTGATTGGAATTTGATTCATGATTTCAACCCGGCAGGAATTTTTCGCGATATGAGCTTTGTAAATCAAGATACCGGATGGGTTTGTAGTTTTGACTCATTCGACGGCGGAGTGTTTAAAACTATAGATGGAGGAAATAGCTGGCAGCATCAACTTAATTATACATCAGAAAATCCAAAATCCATTTTTTTTGTAACAAAAGAAGTTGGGTGGGTAACAAATAATTATAGAAAACTTTATAAAACAAGTAATGGTGGTGAAAATTGGAATTTGCAACTACTCCATACAAACGATTTAGGATCTGTCTATTTCATTAATGAAAATACAGGCTGGTTAGGTTCTTCCAGAATTCTTAAAACAACAAATAGTGGTGTTAACTGGATTTCATCCGCAAGTAATGTTGTAGGGGGAAAATTAGATTTTATTTCTGATTCTGTTGGCTGGGGAGGCGTTAATTTTTTCATAATTTCCAAAACAACTGATGGAGGCAATTCATGGTTCTATCAAAATTCACCAATAGTTAATAATACTAGTATAAGTGCAGTTAATAATTTAAAGGCATGGGCTGGAGGAACAGGAATAGTTCATACTACTGATGGAGGAGGTCTTTCAAATATCAGTGAAGATGAAAATGAAATTTCAGAATATTTTACTCTCAATCAGAACTATCCAAACCCATTTAATCCATCCACATTTATCAGTTATACCTTAGGCACAAGGCAGTTTGGAGTAAGCAGTTTCATCAAACTGAAAGTATTTAATATTAATGGTAAAGAAATTCAAGAATTAGTAAATCAAAGACAAAATGCGGGGGAATACAAAATAGAATTTGACGCTTCTCATCTAACAAGCGGAATTTATTTTTATATGCTTGAATTTATTGATGACAAATCTAATAAAGTTTACAGAAAAACAAAAAAAATGATTTTCTTAAAATAAATTTTATAATATTCAATAAATTATTTTATAACTTAAATAAATACTTAACAAAATGAAAAAAAAATTAGGATGTAAAATTGTATTGGTATTATCGCTGCCAATAATTTATTATTTTTTCTTTTCAGGATTCAATATTAAAGAAGAATTTGCCTCTAAAACAATATCCCTTTCAGATAATCCGGAAACTAAAAGTTTTACAAACTTAATTTATACCGATACATATTTCGGAAGTCCGCTTCACGGAAATAATCCAAGTGATCCGCGTTCAATAGAAAATAATATTGAAAATTTCCGCGATTCCCTTCATTTTAATTCAATTCATGTCTATGGATATGGCAATTTGGGTGGAGGATTCTATGATGATTTATCATATTATCGAAGCTACATTTCCGGTTTAATGAGAACTGTCAAAAGCGCAGGTCTAAAAGGATTTTGGGGAAGAAATAAAATAGAACAACTGAGTTATGGACAAAGATTAATTTATGAAGTAGAAGGCGGTAATAGTGGATTTTCATACCAAACTAGAGCATCTTCTGCGACATCTGATTCAGGAAGATCGGTTGTTCATCTAATTCCAAATACTTCTCCGAGTAGCGATGCTAAATGGCTTTGTAAAGATATATATGAGAATATGCAACATGGGGATTTGATCAATTTTACACAAGCGGACACGTTGGAATGGCATATAAAACCGGTAATGAGAATTAAAACCACTGATTTTAACATCAATTCAACTACACCTGTTGTTACTGTAGCTACCTATAATTATAAAGGAAACAGAATTGATTCATCTGTTATAAGAGTGAATAATTTCAGAGATGGAAGTGGTAATTATATTGGAAATTACATCGAAAATTATAAATTTATTACTGATGATACTTTAAAAATTTCCGGCAGTCGTGAATTAACTAATGGGTTAAGTTACGGAATGGCAGATAATTGGTATGGATGGAAGGATAGCTGCAAAGTTGATTTTAAAGTTTGGTGGTTTGGAGAGGTTGAGGTCTGGTTTGATAAGATGATTGTTGATGACAGATTTGGTGATTTGTTATTAAATACTGATACAGCGATAAGCCACCCTAATGAGAGAAAAATTATTGAGGAAGTAAACGCATTCTCCAATATAATTGATTCGGGTAAGGGTTCATTTTATATTGATGAATTATGTATTTCACAATTACCTTGTGCCAAACGAGTTTCTCAATTAATAAAACAAACAAATGAAAATGCAAAATTGCATTTTGCCACTACTAACTATTTTAATATCAGAAGCTGCAAAGATAATTCCATTGGAAACAGAGAAATTTTGAAAGCAATGCAGTCCGAAAGTTTTAATCCTGATATTCACGAAATCCACTTTCAATATCTTCCTAACACACTAAATACTTCTGAGATAGATCCTCTTATAGACCCGGACAGGCTTAAATCCACTGAAGTGTATAATGAATATTTACAAAAAAAAGTTTTCGGTGACAAAAGTGTCGAAACCGGCATTAACCTTGTTGAAAATAATTGGGGTGAATATACTCCTTCGGAACTTGGTAGTGTTGTCTATCAAGTCGAATTTAATCGTAGACAAAGGGATTCTTTTTCTTCAGAGACAAAATTAATTGTGCAACCTCAAATACATGCTGTTACAAGAATTGGACCCGATGGATATTATAATAATCAACGTGAACCGTTTAATGAAGAAATCGAGGCTCAAGCAATGATTTCAATAGCTCACGGTGCTGATGGTATATGTTGGTTCATATATCATAGTACTCCTACAAATTTCTATTCACATGCTTCTTCTGAGGAGTATTTTATCTTAGGGCTTCAAAATCATGACCCACCACATTTTAGCCACAGGCACAGAAACATGTACGGTCAGGATAAATGGAATTCTGTTAGAAAAATGAATATTAAAATCGAACATTGGAAACCAACATTAGACGAAATTCATTGGTTAAGCGGGTGGAGTGTTCATAAAGATAGTGCCAGTCATGAATATATTTCCAATATCAAAAGTATTTACAGAAATCCATCATCTCCCTATGCTTTTAGTTCTGTAAATGAAGATGGAACAAAATATTGGGAGGAGGGTTTTTATAACCCTGATAATTCAAATGATAAAAGCAAATATTTTAT
>JAWXBH010000025.1:0-2712 GCA_034439935.1 bacterium | reverse complement strand
CATAATTATTTTCTTCGATCATTTTTTTCAGATTCTGAGAAAAGTGCTCTTTACCTCCATCATTTACCAGCATGATCGTTCCGGAGAAAAGATCCGACCCGATGCACAATGACATAAGCTCGTTCATCTTTTTTATGGTATTTGTATTATCATCAGAGATCCAGTTGTTGAGATTAACTCTTCTGATTACACAAATACTGGATCTGCTGATTATAGAACTCAAGTCTATTACATGCAGGTTTTCAGGAGCGGTACTGATTGGTGGGGTTTAGTTGGAATGTATAGAGTCGCAGATAATGGAGGGGAAGAAGAACCGTATCCCTATGCTGCCAATGAATATACTTCTGATGTGGAGTTAATGTGGTCTGATGATGGTGAAGATTGGTATAGAACAAACAATCGTCAGCCTATAATTCCATTGCATGATTCTATTAAGACAATTTATACTGTAGGAACCCTTGTGGGGGATTCAGTATATATGTATTCATGTGAAAGTACAATTTTACACGCAACATATTACAGCGGAAGGTGTGGAACAGGGACATATGAAGCTGCTGCTGCAAATGGTAAGTATTACAGCATGTATTTGTACAAGATGGGAGTAAATAAATTGAATGAATGGAGACCACCTACAACGGTTTATGTCACTGCCGCAGTGGAAGGGTTTATTAATCCTTCAATTAGCAAACATGTATTGAAAGATACTTTAAAGGCAGAATTGAGGAGTACAACATCTCCTTACAGCATAGAATCAACTATAAAAGCTTTAATTGATTCTTCAAGCTTAACAGGAAAATTTGATTTTCCTCATGTAAGTCCCGGTAGTTACTATTTAACAATTGAAGGAAGAAATTCTCTAGAAACCTGGAGCGCATCAGGTATATCCATTGTGAATAGTAGTTCAGCAAGTTATGATTTTACAACCCCAACGGTTAAGGCTTATGGTGGTAATTTGGTTTTAGCCGGATCGAAGTATTCAATATATTCAGGTGATATTAACAATGATGGTACTGTAGATGTTGTAGATGTTAATTCAACTTCTACAGATGCTTCGAATTTTGAATCGGGGTATATAGATACTGATGTTGATGGGAATTATTTTGTCGATTCACAAGATGTCACAATAGTTTACAATAATTCTTCGAATTTTGTGACAGTAATTAATCCCTAAACGTTATTCATTAGAGTCTATCAAAAACGATTAGAAGACATACTTTCTAATCGTTTTTTGTTTGAATTTATTTTTACAAATAGATTCTTGACTCGAAGGAAGATCGTAATTGTCAATTTTCTTTCTTTAAAATAATTGATTTTTTCTTGAAATGGCTCGAATACCATTGGTTATAAATTTCATTGGGATCAGGCGTCAACTCAAACGACTTAATTGTGAAAGGATTATTCTTCAACTTCTCAACAAATACTGTATCTGATTTATTGTTATTTATAAACTCATACCTGTCATTCAACTCTTTATCATATCGGGCTGCAGTACCACTAAATAAATCTGTATATGCTGTCTTGACATTATTTCCCAAGAATAAAAAGAACACAATTAATACAAAGGAAACTGCATACAAAAATTTTGGAATTCTTTCAAAATTAAATTTAAATGTGTTGGACAAATAATTCATTATTGTAATCACATTATAAAACCACAAGAAGAGAAAAATAAAATATATGACATTAAGACTTCGGGGAAACGGTTCATGTCCGATGCTCAAATAAAACACAAATGTTCCTGCATATAGAAATATAAAACTTATAATGATCGAATAAATTGGTTTTAAAATAAAGATGTAAGGTTTTCTGTCAGATTTTATGATCAGTTTATATAAAACCGGTATCAGCAAAATTGTAACGGGTATTAAAGGTGAAGTAAATATCCACAAAAATACATTCTCTATCACATTTGTAAACGAGTGAAAAATCGAATATGGTAAATTATGGTTTCCGGGAAATTTCAAATGTCTCAATTTTGTCCCAGGTGAGCGAATGTCAATATATGACCCCAGTGCAAGAAACATGGTTATAAAAATCAAATACCAATTGAGTTTCTTAAAATTAAACAGAATCAAAATCCCAAGCAGCATCATTGAAAAGATCATTGCTATCTCATTTGAACCTCCAATACAAAACCCTGTAAAACAGCAGAGGAGCATATAAACTACTCTTGCAACCATACTCTCTGAGCGGTATAAACCAATATAAAAGATAACAAAAAGCATTACCAGAATAAGTGAATTATTATATACGGGCACAGAAATAAGCCAGTAGAATCCCTGTGATACTGCAGGTAACGAATACAAGTAAAGAAAGAATATTGAAACAGTAATTAATATTTTTTCACGAAGCGAAATGCTGTCTTTTCCTAAAACTTTTACAAAGAAAAAAACGGAAACAATAAAGGCAATCATGAAAAAGAACGTGAAAATTTTGTAATAGATATCATTTTCAGCAAAAAAATAGATCAATAGGGATATTGTGTGTGAAAAAAATCTACCGCTCCAGACTTGATACAAAGAGTCAGACGCTTTCAAAAATCCAATCCGGTCCATCCGGTCCATATAAAAATAATCTTCTACGGGAGATGGGTGGGCATAAAAAGAAAGAATAAGGAAGGGGACAATCGTCAGAAGGAAGAACAGGATATATATGATTTCAATTTTATATACGGATAACTGATTTTTTATATCCAATGTGAAGTTAATTTTT
>JAWXBH010000024.1:0-14331 GCA_034439935.1 bacterium | reverse complement strand
GTTTCACTATTGATTATAAAAATATTTTACAGCAATAATTTTTTTAATCAACTGTAAGTTAAAGATATTTTAATATTGATTCACTTTGGTCTGTTGCTCTGTTTCTTTAAAATTATCCTAAATTGGTTTGAATGAGTAATCTGAATTAATTATTTTGTTGTTTATAAAAAAATGTTCATTTCCATTTCTAAAATTATCCTCAACATTAACATCTGATAGTTAACTTTGCGCCCGTAGCTCAATCGGATAGAGCAACAGCCTTCTAAGCTGTAGGTTACTGGTTCGATTCCAGTCGGGCGCACGAAATACAAGAAGTATTCCCCTTTTAAATAGCCCATTTCGTATGGGCTTTTTAATTGTATCGTTACCCTTAGTTTACCTTAGATCTAAACTAATCAGTTAACACCACAATATTATTTTATAAATATTTCTTTTAAAAATCTTCTCCTTAACATCTTTACCGAGAAACAATGAGTTCGGAAGGTCTTCTCACTCTATTGTATCTATGTATATAATAGTTTAATTTTATAGATAAGTTAATTATTAGTCAATGAAAACCAACATAGAAATAGATAATAAATTGATCAATGAGGCAAGGAAAATAAGTAAGGTAAAGACAAAAAAAGAAATTGTTGTTCTTGCATTAAGGAATTATATAAAAATCCAGCCAAGAAAAAAGCTTTTGAATCAATTTGGAAAAGTGAAGTGGGAAGGTAGCTTAAAGCAAATGAGAAGTATTTGATGGAACCTGTTTTAATAGACACATCTGTTTGGATAAATTTTTTTAATGGTAAAGTAAATACTCAAACGAACTTAGTAAAAGAATATTTAGAAAGGGAATATATTACTGAATACTATTTAATCAGAAAAGCAGCATAAACAATTCCACACATTTTCAGAAGCACACTCAACCAAAACAACAATGAAAAAAATCTGTCTTATAACCGGAGCATCAAAAGGCATCGGACTTGCTTGCGCCAAGATGTTCCTTAACGAAAATTACATAGTGATAAGCGCTTCAAGGACTAATCCCGGTCATATCAAGAATGAAGATTTCCATTTCATAAAAACTAACGTAGCTGATGAAAAGAGCGTAAAAAGTCTTTTTGAAAAAGTTATTAAGAAATTTAAGCACGTCGATGTTGTTATCTGCAATTCGGGCTTTGGAAAATTTTCCACGCTTGCCGAGTCAAAGACAAAGGATTTCGATGAGATGTTCGCTGTGAATGTCAGAGGTGTTTATCTCTGCTGTAGGTATGCGGTAAAGAATATGCTAAAAAGAAAATCCGGGACCATCATTAATATTTCTTCGATCGGCGGTAAGAACGGCATTGCGACAGCTTCAATTTACAGCGCGACAAAGCACGCTGTTATAGGATTATCGAGCTCATTGATGGCTGAAGTAAGGAAGGATAATATAAGAGTGATCACTGTATGTCCTGGATCTGTGGATACGAATTTTTTTGATCATCCGAGCGCTGCTTTAAGTTCAAGCCGTGATACCATTCTTTCGGCTGAAGATGTTGCAAGAGTATGTTTGTTGTCAGCCCAGCTTCCTCAAAACGCGCTGATAAGTGAAGTAGAGATCCGACCATTGAATCCGCAAATGAAATAGATCCGCTACTTTCCCGAGAGCTTTTCATAGAACCAGCTTTTAACCGGGACAAATTTCTTTTCGTTGTCCAACTGCTTTTTCAGAATTATCATTAAAGACTTTCCTTCCCCTGATTTACCTTCTTTCAGCTTTATCAGACCCGTTATATATTTAACAAAAATTTTTATCGTATCGCTTTGCTCAAGAGTAAGATTACTGTTAATTCTTAAGTATTGCCTGAGATTACCCACAATATACATTACCGATGTCAGGTTGCTCATTTCAAAATAAACGCGGGCAAGCAGGATCTTGGAATTTATGTAATACATCGGGTCGCTGAACTCAACTTCATTGAGATGAAAAAATAGCTTTTCATATTCCTTTCTGTAAAATGCAAGCTTGGCTTTGGCAAGATTGTAAATATCCTTTGCGTAATCTTTGTTAATGTTGTTCCTGTACTTCTCAATAAACTTTTCTATCCAGTCAAACTCGTTCAACGAAAGCGATATGTTACATACATTATTAAATTCCTGATCGGTAATAAAGTTGTCGATCAGAAATAGATTCTTATCAAACATTGATTTATAGATCTCAAAAACTTCCTTACGGTATTCTGTCTGACCGAGATTAATTTTCTTTATAAAGTATTGGGTAATGTAATGGTAATAGTACATCAGGTTCTTTTTTAAGAACCACTTTTCCTGAGCATTAATATAGTCCTTGAGCTTTTTAAGATAATTGTCATCCATTGTTTCAAACATCTTGAAGACAGTATAGATAATGTAGATGTTAGGATGGTTCTGTTCGTATTTCGCTAAGTTTTTTTCGATGTACGAATTTATTTCATTAAGAAATGTCCGGTCATAAAAGGAGTTTTTGTTTTTACTCCCCTCAAGATGAACCATTTCATTAAAGGTATGAAGCTTCGTGAAAAGAAAAAAATTATCAAGATTGTCTGATTTGCTTTGAATAATGGATACATTTTCCGATCTGTAATTTGCGTAATTAAAATAATAATATTCGTTATCAAGATAATACTGATCGATATAATAATCCGCGTCCTTGCTGAATTTCCTTATCCTTTCATTCTGAATGTCCTTGTACTTTTTGCTAAACCGCTTTTCAAAACCCCTTTTTCTGAGGAAACTCATCAAAAGAAATCTTAATCTCATTGGGTTATCGTCTATTTCCATTTGTGTGAAAAATCTGTCTAAAAGGTTCGCAAAATTTGAAATCAGTTTCCTGATCTTGGCATCATTGACCTTTTTCTCCTTATATACATTTACGGAGATATTCTCAGCCGAAAGCACTTCCTTTGAAATATGAGGATAATATTTTTTCAGATAAGCAAAGTAAACTACGGCAGTTTTTTGCGAGCAAAAGTAGGGAGAGTTTAAGAAGCTCTCGAGCTTATTTAATTCTTCCGGGGTTAATAAATTTATTAATTCAGACACACTTTTTTTTCTTGGTGAGGTTTGAAAATGTAATTCAATTTATAAATCTTACGAATCAAACGAAATGTATTTCTCCGATATTTTATTAAAAAAAAGTATTAACACAAATGATATTTTTTTTGATCTGTGCGGGAAAATCTGAAGACGTGCCTTTAGCCCGCTCCGGAAGGGTGTTTCAGAGGTGGGCTGTTTTTTCACAAATCTGTTTTTTTACAATTTGACACACTTACAGAATTTTTATAGTTTTGTTTAACTTTCTTTGAATGTAATGAAAAGTAAAAAAAAAAAAAATCAGCAAGTTATTTCAAATTTAAACAAACAGATAAAATGAAAACACTGTCACTTATCATCACAATTATTGCCTTGGCAATTTCAGCAAACAGTGCCACTGCATCCCGAGAAAAAATCTTAATCAGTAAATCAGATGGACCCATATTTCTTCCTTCCTCAGCAAAGTCAGTTCAGAACGGAACTGATGACGGAACAATCATCTGCTGGATTACCGGAAAAAACAACGGTACACTCTATGCGCAGAAAATAAATCTGCTAAACTCGGTTTTATGGGAATACAACGGAGCAGTATTAGATTCGAATCTCGGTGAAGGTTTTAGTGAAAATTCTGATTATCCGCTGATATTTTCTGATAAAGAAGGGGGAGCGGTTATTATTTACAGAAAGAAATTTAGCAATGCGGAAGATATCTTCCTTCAGAAAATTAATTCAGACGGTTTTTCAGCACATGCACCGGTATGTCTTTCTTCCGGATATTCCGGATACAGCTTTAGTCCTACAGCCGCAATGACACCATTCAACGATATTATAATTACATGGGAAAATTTTGAAGGTGGAGATTTTGACATATATGCGCAGAAAGTTGACCGTTACGGAAACAAAGTCTGGAATCACGGTAAAGAAGTTGTAGTATGCAATGCCTCAGGTGACCAAAGAAAGCCTACTATAGTATGTGATCCGGGCAACAGTTGTTTTATAACCTGGCTTGATACCCGAGAGAATACCGAACATGCGTTTGATCTTTATGCGAACCGTCTTAGCGCAACCGGACGGTCACTGGGATTCGGCTCTATCGGCAAACTGATCTACAGGAAAAATTCCGGAAACAATACCGAAAGCAGGAAAGAAATTTTTTACAATCATAATATAATTTTATCTGATAAGAATACGTTCATTGTTGCTCTCGAAAATTCGGATGATAATCTTTTTAGCTCTGTAATTGCAATAAGAGTAAGTTCAAGACTTGATAAAGTATGGGAAGTTAATTTTAGATCCGGCTCCCGGCAGTCGAATCCTTTGATCGTAACAGACGGCAAAGGCGGAGCGAATATTTTCTGGAATGATAAAACCGAAACAATTAGTGAGATATTCGGTGGAGGTCTTGACCGGTCAGGCACCCATACCTGGGGCGGTAATCACGGGACTATAATTTCACAGGATAACTCAATGCGTTCATATTCCAAGATCCTGCCAACCGAGCAAATTCAAAACGGAGTTTATTATGAGAACGGGAAAGTTCATCTGACCTGGGTGACACCTCAAAGCAGAAGTTTATATTTTAAGAGTATACATTTAACTGACGAATCCAAAAACAAAATTGCGGACACTATAGAAAATGGAGTAAGCGAGGGGGAATATACTTCAGTTACAACACAAATGGAAAATTTGATTGTTGTATACAACCAATCCAATAACCTCTATGTTTTATGCAGGAAATTAAATAATGACTTACAGGATGCAAGACATCAGAATATTATTATTGATAATTTTCCGAATCCTTTCAATCCTTCAACAAAAATTACCTACAGCATTCCCTCGGACGGATTCGTCAGGCTAAGTGTGTTTGATCTGACAGGCAAATTGATTTCAACACCGGAAGAAGGTTTCAGAACTTCCGGCAACTATAACGTAACATTTGACGGTAACAACCTTGCAACAGGAGTTTATTTTTACAGACTGGAAATGAATGGATATACTGTAACAAAAAAGATGACATTGATAAAGTAAGTAACGATGCTAAACATGTGCAACTATGCTCACATTATGACTAACGATGAAAATAGAATGATACAATGATCAAAAAAGAAAACCTCACACTACCAAAAGCCGCGGCAACTGTGAGGCGAACGAAACTAGAACTACTAATGAGCAATATTGATGATGATGAATAGATTCAAATATGAAACGAAACGCAAACGGGTTAAGAATAATACAGATGATGATAAGACGTGATGACGAATGATGACTGTAAACAACCTTGCAATTATACAAGCCGCGGCAATTGTGAGGTCTGCTAAAAATGAATACAGTAAAAAAATATGAAGGATAAAAAACGATGATTTAATGATTGATCTTAATGATTGATAGGAAAGACGTGATGAAATTTGTAATAACTGATGAATGCAATATGGAAACAAAAGAGACTATGATCATACCCTGTAACAACGATGACTAATGATGAAAAGGATTCTGAAAAAAATTCGATACGATGACCATACTATGATACAACGATGAATATGTCCTGACATTCTTGTTTTCCTTTCTCGACCCTTGCAGAATTCCGTCCTGCAAGGGTTTTTTTTAGATCTCAACCACTTCATCAATGCATACAAAAAATATCTTCCCCGTGATTATCTTATCCGGAAAAATACTCCTTACTACATCTTTGTAAACCGTCATCTGGATTCTGTACTTCTCAAGATTGTTCTTATTCTTGTCCGTCTTGTAATCTATCACTTCTATCCTGTCATCATAAAACGCCAGCAGGTCTATTGTTCCGCGGATGATTTCATTGCCTCTGGGAAAAATAAAATCAACTTCTGATTTCAGCTCTCTCGCTTTGAGATCTTCAATGAAACCCTTCACTCTCTTCAGCTCAATGCTTTTCGCCGGCGTATCAACTCCGCTTGCAATTCTGTGAGCGGCTTTGTGTATGCTGTTTCCGAATTCAAGAGCGTCCTTACCGGCTTTTACAGAAAAACTTTTGCTGCCTGCTTTGTTGCTTTCATCAGGAATGAATTCATCCATTAAAGAGTGCGGCGAAATAAATTTTCTTCCTGCTTGTGATAGTTTGTCTGCTTTTATCTCAACTTTTTGATTTTCACTCTCTGTCTTTACAGACTTTATTTCATAATCAAAATCTTCCACCGGAACAAAGTTGGTTTCTCTTGACAGATTTGTAAAAAATGTTGAAGAGTTATGCGAAGTAAAATATAGATACTGCTTGGATCTTGTAACCCCGACATATAGCAGTCTCCTCTCTTCATCATAATCAGGTTTCTTAATAACGCTTTGCGTAAGATCGGTTCTCCAGTTATCGAAAAGATAGTCATACTTTCCGTTGCTGCCGAAAATCTTTTTCATTCTCAGTCCCAGCACCGGATTGTAAAAAAATTTCGACATGTCGCCTTTTGTGTCGGGGAATATCTGCGTATTGCAGTTCGCTACAATGACCACGGGATACTCGAGTCCCTTGGACGCGTGTATGGTCTGCACAAGCGCCGAACCGGAATTATTATTTATTTCAAAATCATATTCGTTCTTCTTTGATCTGTCAATTATACTTACCAGGTCGGCTATCGAAATTATATCCGAGCCCATCCAGACCTTGATCACGCTGATGATCTTATTCCCGACCTCATCATTGTAATGATACTTTCTTAATACGGACTCGACCACATACAATATATTTTCTCTGATCAGCCTGAGCCGGTTAAGAAATTCATCAAGTCCCGTTTCAACTGTATTAAAAAGATGCTGCTGATCATAATATTTTCCGGTCAGTTTATTAAGCAGATATTTCTGTTCGTTAAAACTGTATCCTTCCTTGTCAAGCACAGGCACCCATCCGAATATATTTTTATCATTAAGCAAAATTCGTAGCCACGCGAGTACAAGTATTCCCGGCTCAGACGAAAACAGTTCGATGCCTCCGCGATAATCTACCGGAATTCCCAGCTTCAGCGCGGTCCTCTGCAGCTCAAGTCCAAAAACCTTGTTCCGCGTAAGCACGCATATATCGGAATACTTTACAGGTCTCTCAACCGCGGGCTCACCCGTTGCCTTATCAAAATCCCTGATAATATATTTTTCCTTTTCATTTACAAGCTGTGATATTTTCTTAAGTATCAGCAATATCTCCTGCCTTCTGTTAGCGGCAAGATAAAATTCAATCTCCGTAATGTCATCAAGATCTCTTACCGGCTTCAATGATTCCTTAAAGTTTTGCTCGATCTCACTCACATCCATCACCTCTTCCTTACTTCCCTGAATGAATAGTGTCCGCCTGCTGAACTCAAGTATCCGCTTCGAGCTTCTGTAATTTCTTTCAAATACGATCTTCTTCGCTTCACCCGTGTCATAAGTTATTCTTTCCTCATCAAGGTTAAGCTCCTCCTTGTAAGCGGCAAGATTATCCGTGAACTTTGTAATGTTCTCAATGTCAGTATTCCTGAAGCTGTATATGCCCTGCTTCCAGTCACCCACTACGCAAAGGTTCGCAGCACCTTTGATATCCTTGCACAACAGCATTATTATTTTGAATTGTATCTCGTCAGTATCCTGAAATTCATCTATCATCACATAATCAAACTGCTGTGACTCTCGAATCTTTTTATTGTAATACAAAATCAGATAAGCGAACATTATCATGAATTCGTAGTTGATGGAATTTCTTTTCAGAAGATATTCTATATATTCAAAGTAAACATCACGCGTAAATTCGATAAGTGCTTCCTGTGTCGCATCCTTAAATGAATCTTCCTTTATTTCCGGAAGAATTGTAAGGCTCAATATTATGTCATCCCTGAAATCCGGATATATTCTCCTTTTGGAAGTAGGTACAAATTTCTTAAAGAGCTTATTCTGAATTTCTTTTTTGCCATTCTTGTCTATAACAGGTTGATTGACTTCATCAAATAGTTCAGAATATAATTCAAAGTTACCGCTCAGCTTTTTCTTGTCTTCTTCAAGCCATCCGTCCGAATGAGGGAATATGCCCACACTGCAAAGTTTCTTTATTATCAGAAGGACGCTCTTGGAGTCATTATCCAGCGTAAGAAAGATCTTATGATATTTTTCCGAATGTTTCTTGGTGAAGCCGGAATAGAAATCTCTGAACATTTCGTCCTCAAAATGAGATTCTTCAATGATCCTGAAGTTGGAAAGTATATCATTAATTCCAAGATACGAAGGCGCATCGGTTCCAAATTTCTTGAGAAGTCTTGAGCAATATGAATGAAAGTTCATTATCGGAGCTTCAAGAAGTTGCGTGACATTTACTTTATCCGAAAGCTTTCTTAAAACTTCTTCCTTCATCTGATTTGCAGCGTTCACTGTGAATGTCACAAGAAGTATGTCTTTGGGATCTGTTTTTTTTTCTATTATTTTTTTATACCGTTCAATGATAGCCCACGTCTTGCCTGTGCCGGCACCGGCATCGACAAGATGAATGCCTTCAGTCGAATCGACAAGCTCAATCTGTGGATTTATCCCGTTCTCTAATTCCATAATTTATTTCCGATGCACAGGTTTAAGTAATCACAACTTTTACAGATCTCTCTCGAATCAAACACCGGCTCATTCGGAAAGTTTGAACTCTGATATTTATTTATTTCCGCTACCTTATCTTTTATCAGCATAAGAAATTTTTCAACATCATCTTTAAAGATGTGTGCAGTGCCGGAGTTACCGGTTCTTAAGTTAAACACCGCGCTTGCAAATGGCTTCACAACATCTTTTTCCATTGTGTTCCTGGCACGTTTTCCGAACTCCGAAAAACTGATACCTGACCTTTCAAGCAGATCAAATGTAAGGCTGATTATTTTATCCGCTACAATGTCTTTATTGAAGTATTCACTTTCCTTAAGACCGGTATCAAGTAATATGTCCCGGTAATTTACATATCCTATTCTTTTTAACAAATCCGTCAGCTTTTTATCTTTTAAAAATTTTTCATATCCTTCTTCTGAAATTATAAAATCCCTGAACGCTGAAGGAATATATCTGATGTTTGTAACGCTTCTTTCCTCGATGTGGCTTGAATTGATCCTCCCCTTCCAATCAGATAGCAGATAATTGTATATGAAATTCGTATCCGCGTCCTCTTTCCTTATGGCGGAAATGTAAGACATCGCCTGAAAGTCAAACTCCTCATTTTCCTTCATCAAAATATAATCAATGTTACACTGCTGCAGTACTTCGCCTTCGGTCTTTCTCTTCTTGCCCGATTTATAATCGACAATCGTATTCCCATACTGAAGATCTATCTTCCCACTGATCATAGTCTCTTTACTTTTCTGAAGCTTCTGCTCTGTATTGTAATACTGTATTTGTATCCCGAATTCTTTCATCACTTCATTTTCAGGAGGATCAATTGCTGTTTCAAGTTTCAGCTTTTGTATCTCCAGTGAGCTGATGAATTTCATCACAGCATCCACACCTATCCGGAAGTCAGTCATTACAATATCTTTATTTATGCTCTTTGAGAATTCTGTCATCTTTCCTGTCATGAAACCAAGTATCTTATCGAGATTACCTGTTGTAAATTCCGGATCATTAAAATAAAGCTCAGCGAAATTATGAAGAAGCGTTCCTTTCTTAAACACTAATGACTTCTCCTGAGGAAGCAGCCTTGTGAAAGCATATCTTTTCGGACATCTGAAATAATCATTGAACCTGCTTGGAGAAATGGACAATAATTCCTCTTCATCCTTAAGCTTTATTTTCTCTCCCTCGCTTTCATATTTGGTTATTTCAGGAATATCATTCACATAAACCGGTCTGAAGTTTTCGTTGCTGAAACTGCTTATTTCCTTGTCCACTAGCACATTGAAATGATAATTCGGTATGACATCCGTGTTCTTGATCTTATCCTGCACAAAGTAAAATCTCTGTTGTCCCTGCTGAAGCAGTATCGCAAATTTTTTGATCATCTTCACTTCCTCTTCCTCTTTATTGAGATAATCTTTATCGGGAAAGGTCTTTGTCCACGTATGATCAAGCCCGAGATATATTATGATCTGCCTGTCTATGAATGACGAGTTGACTGCGTTCACGAACAGGACACCCGACTTGTCAGCGCCAAGCTCGGTATCGAATTCAGTAATAAAATATTTTATGTCGAGAAGATTTGACTGCGAGATATTAGAATCTGAAAGCTCAAGAAGCTCAATGATGTTCTTTAATTCCGGATCTGCCTTTATGAAGTATTCTTTTTTTACAAGCTTAAAGAAATTTTTATATGTCATCGCGCTTATTCCCTGCATCAGCTTAAAAACTTCTTCCAATCTTTTGTCCTTATTGATATGATTAACATAGCTCGAGAAATCATACTGCCCGTAATCGTGATCAATGCTGATGCTGAACATCGATGAAACAGGAATGAACTCCTTCACCTTCAGCTTATCAGAGCCAAGTGCTAAAGTAAGGAACGAGAGAATGCTGCGTGTCGGAATATCATCACTTAAAAAATTCTTCACTTCGACGCTGATGCCTTTTATCTTAAGCCTTGATTTAATTATGTCAAGATATTCCGAGCCTGCATTAAGAACGATCGCCGTTTCATCCATATTGCTTTCATTGATCAGACCGATTGTCTTACTGATCAGGTTTTTGGAGGAATTAAAAACGTGGGTTCTATCAATGCTGAATTCCTCTTCGGTAAACATATCTATCCTCACTGCCGGCAATCCTTTACCGGGCAGCACTTCAAGGTCAAGGAGACTGAAGAGGTCCTCGCCAACTACCGCGATGCTCTTATTACCATAAAACTCTTCGTTAAAATTTTCTATCGCGTACTCAATTGTTTTATACTCTTCGAAATATTTCAGGAGTCTGATCTCCTCTGCTGAAAGGAACTGCTCCGCGAATTCCCGTTTCGCGTTATACATCCAAACCTCAAAGATCTTTTCGACCATCTGATGAACAAGCTTTAGCGGCTTCTTCGTCTTAGCGGTAATTTTCAGTATCAATTCATATTTTTCATAGATCTTATCAAAGTACAGCAATGAAAATTTTGACGCGATCTGCTTCGGTGTCATTGCAAGGTAATCAAGACGCGGTGTTTCGACAAGCTTGTTAAGAGCTGTAGCAAGCGGAGCGTCATTGGTTATGACAAGGTCATACCCTTTCACTTCTTCGTATATCTCCGATATTGTCTTTACTTTTCTTATCATAAATTTAATTCTGAAATTATGATTATTTTTTTTTAATCATAAGTTAATAAAAAAGTATTTTTCCACGTCCGCTATTCTCCCGCAATGTTTATATTTAAATTAACGAACACACCCAATGCGGGGACACAGCGGGAGGTCCTCTACAGGGCAACCACAAGGGTTGCCCCTACAATTTTTATTTTATAATTATTTTTCATCGTCATTTGAATTCGTAGGGGCAGGCCTCGTGCCTGCCCTTTCATTTAATTTTATTTCAATGTTGGTGAATATAAACTCGATTCACAGGGCAACCACAAGGGTTGCCCTTACAATCTTTATTTTATAATTATTTTTCATCGTCATTAGCATTTGTAGGGGCGGGCCTTGTGCCTGTGTCTCCCGCAATATGTTATTTGATTAACGAAAACCTTAACTGCGGGGACACAGCGGAGAACAGGAACCTAAACCGTTACTAAGCATAAAGCAAACTATAAACAAAAAAGCCGGGATAGATATTTTTCCGGCTTTTTTATTTTCAATTAGAATTCTGATTTTACTTTATCTCCCGTCTCCGCTGTCTCCCGCAAAATGTTATTTAATTAACGAAAACCATAACTGCGGGGACACAGCGGAAATCAGGAATCTTCTGATTTTACTTTATCAGGATCATCTTCCTTATTGACTCAAACTCTCCTGCTTTTATTTTGTAATAATAGATTCCGCTCGGGAAATTGCTTCCATTGAAGTTTATACTGTATCTCCCTGCATTTCTGAAGTCATTTAATAAAGTAAATATTTCTTTTCCTAAGATGTCATACACTTTTATCGTGACAAAATTATCTTCAGGCAGATCGAATTTTATATTTGTTTCAGGATTGAATGGGTTCGGATAATTCTGATACAAACTGTATTCAGTCGGCAGTGAAGGATCAAGAATAATATTATCAGGACCGTCTTCACAGATCGAACAATTATATATTCCGATAATACTTCCAAAGTCAGATCTGACTGATGAATCCTGATACTTGTCAATCGCCTGAACTTTATATCTGACAGGATATTCTACCATTGGTCCCATACCCGGCCAGCCGCTTCCCTGTGCAATAACTGAAGTATCAATATAGCTTGGAGCTGTCCCTGAATCAATATCGCATGTTGTCAGAAGTGTGTAAGCTGTCGGAACTGAATTCATTGTAGTGTGTGTAGCTCCCCAGATCTTATAACGTTTCTTTAGATCGGTCCGGAGCATATCGGGTTCTTTGTTGTGATTCCAGGTAATGATGGGACGACTAATGTTCTCAGTTTGAACGTAGTAGTCTACAACTATCCCCATTGGACGTGAAGGAGGAGTAATAGCTAGTATACTGCTGTCCGTGTATCCATTCTCACCCACTCTGTAAATATTAAAATTTGCTAGGTCGTTACTCAACGAGTTATAATAAATATAAATACCGCTATTGCTGTTACTATAGCTCTTTGTATTTGGATTAGAATAAGGAGAAAACATCTGATTATAACCAATATTCCAGGCATCCCATCTGTCACCCCAGATTTCACGAGAGGTCCAATATTCGGTTTCGTTTGCGAAAATTTTATCAGTCCCCGTCTGCCCAACAGAAGAATGTTTCTTACCTAAACTAAAAAATGTACAGGCAGAAACACCATCAGAATTACTATGGACATTAAACCCACCTCCATCATTATTTACTATCGCAGGAATTGAGGATCTTTTGTAAATATTTATTAATTGTTCGTCATCCCAATCGGGTGAAGTTTGTCCGGCATAGCTCCAGTTCCAAAGTCCATCCGCACATTCTACATCAACATTTTTTGCATAATTCAGACCAGTATTATTACTGTGATATATATAAATTCCTTTTCCATAATCAACTGTATTTCTGAACGGATCATTTTTGGAAGTGTCTCCCAGCATATATACATCCCAGTCCGCGATCTTTCTGCGGTTTTCAATAATAAAAAAATCTGTACTTGTAATAGGTACCCGAAGTATTTGCGGAAAATCCGGTGACTGTGAAGTATTGCTTCTTCCTGAGACATCTCTTATTGTATAAGATGTTTGAAGATTGTATTTTACAGTTGCCGTATCAACTAATCCTAACTTATATCTTTCGTATCCGGACATGAATAAATCGTTGATACTTATTCCTCCGTTGG
The DNA here is from genome assembly GCA_034439935.1 of bacterium. GTDB lineage: Bacteria > Bacteroidota > Ignavibacteria > Tepidaquicellales > Tepidaquicellaceae > JAGPCH01. The sequence continues at coordinate 943 of JAWXBH010000024.1, read as the reverse complement.
ATGTCATTATACCGGAAGTTGAATGATTACCACCAAATAAATAATGTCCGTATTCATGCATCATTATTCCCATTGCTCGATTATATCCCATCGGACCAAGATTTCCTTTTGCAATAAAGCCGGAACCCAATTTATCTCTGTTTGCTCCAAGTTTTACAGTATCGGTACTATTTGCAAACATAACATAGTTGTTCGGTCCATGAAGCGGTACAAAACCAGCAGCACCAAGTTCAATTCCAGAACCAATAAAATCAACTCCCAATACGTGTCTAAAAAATATTCCCATCATATCCAGATATTTATCCGGGACATTTACGTAATTATTTGTAGCATCATTTCGTGACCATTGATCAAATTTTGTCCATTGAATTGTGGTATCGGCTTTGAGTCTTGTATAAATTTCTGTTAAAAGACCATTGTATCCAACTGTATCTTTGTAATAATTCCAGGTATGATAGGTTTTGAGATGCCTTGTTTCACCTGTAACGTGAAATGCACCTTTACTCACCTCCTGATAATAATCTGACAAAGATGAATCTCTATAACGATCCCAAAAATTTCCTGTGTTGTTTTTTACTGAATCTAAAAATTTGTTTTTAAAAGTTGGTGGTTGTCCTATTGGCCAATCGAATGACTCGGTTGTTTCATTGGTAAACTGAACAAAAACAAATAGCATATTAAATGTAGCATTAGATTGTGAAGGACTTCCATTGTCTAGATCTGTTCTATGAGGTTTAAGATATGCCCCAATATAGTCATTTACATAAGGTGCCTGTCCATTTGCAAAATCCTGAGTTCCGCATTCATCCTGTGAATATATTAAATTACAGAAAATAAATGAAAGAACTGAATATATGCAGAGATATCTTATAAGCTTTTTCATAAGTTATAAGATTAAATTTTCTAAAATTTAAAGAGGGTTGTAATAGACTTTGTCTATAAC
>JAWXBH010000023.1:0-12654 GCA_034439935.1 bacterium | reverse complement strand
TAATTTTTCAATAGAAAGTTAGTTAGAAGGTAGGTTCAATATTAGCAAAATAACATTTAATTCGGAAACAATTTCACATTTAATTTTAACAATTAAAAATGTTTTGGACAGCACTGAACATTTATTGTTAAATAACTTGCGGCAGTTATTTATAGATTTTTATTTCCTAAAACATAATCTTTTTAATATGAAAGAGAAAGGTTTTTCCAAAAAAATGAAAAATCGCAGCTACAAATTCTTTCTTCTTCAAATGAAATTTTTTCAAACATGAAATAGACCATCCTTTCGTAACTTTGTGCCTTCGTGTCTTTGTGGTGAAATAAATTGGTTAATTCAGTTCTGACTTAATTTCGGTGTCAGGATGAGTTGTCTTTAATTTATATTTCCCTTGCGATCTTCGTACTGGTACCGGTAATGTATTTCATTCCGCAGGTGATAGTAAAAGATGATAAGGAAGTTTAAAACTTTTTCTTAAACATATATTCCTCGTATTCTCCTGTTATTTTAAATCCGACCATTCCATAGCTTTTTATCGCAGCGGTGTTTTCACTGTGAACATTCAGACCTATGTTATCGACTGTTTCAAACAGATCCGCACAAAGTGCAGATGTTAAATTCGTGCAAATTGATCTGCCCCTATGAACAGGGTCAGTGGTTATGTTTCCAAGAACTGCAACTTTATATTTTCCGGAATAGACATGAATGCCTGCTATACCCGCAAGCTTATCATTAATGAAGTATCCGAAATATTTTCCCGATTCAAGCATTCTTTTGTCAAACCAGTTATCCGGGTAACTCTCTTCATAAAATTTTTTTATCTGTTCAATATCCGTGACTTCGAGTCTGCGCACGGCGGGATTTTCAGCAAACAATACGAGATCATTTTTTTGTAATGACATTTTTAAATAAGTCCCGTGTTTCTCAAAATTATAATTACCCCGCAAAACTTCTGCCAGACCTTTTGACAAATGCGAATAGAATTTTTCCGGCAGACGGGGTTCAAGATTTATCAAGAGTTCTCTCATTATATTTTCATTCTTATCACACAGCGCGATCATTACAGGAAGATCGGTGCCTTTGTAAATTAATATGATCTGTTTAATTTCACCGTCTTCTTCTGCCGCTTGCCAATCAGTAAATTTCCAGAAGAAGTCATCAAGGTCTCCAAGCTGATATAGATTGAGATCGGTATTTTTTCTGAAATGTAATTCAATTTGATCTTTGTCTTGTAAGGCGAGGAGGTTCAAATCAATTTTTTTAATGATTTCGTGGCTAACTTTTATACACGAATTTAATTAACTTTGAAACCAAATAAAATTTTATAAACTATGAACGAAGAGTATCTGAAAAAATATTGCGAGCTGGTTATAAAAGCAGGAGTGAACCTTTACAAAGGTCAGAGTCTGCTGATCGCAAGCGGAATAAAAAATGCAGACTTCGCGCTTAAGCTTGCTGAAACAGCTTATGCAAATGGTGCTAAGTATGTCGATATTTATTTTTACAGCCTCACCCTTTCAAAGCACCGGATCAATAATAACGCTGACCCGGCTGACCTTGAATATATGCCCGATTTTTATAAAATCAGGAATTATGAAATAACTTCAGGCGATTACGCATTTATCAAGATTGATAATCTTGAGGAGATAGATGTGCTTAAAAATATTGATACCGATAAATTCGGTATGCTTGCAAAAGCGGAACAGATCACGGGTCGTCCGATTGCCAATGCTATATCGGGCTCTAAGATCTGCTGGTGTATTGTAGCTGCTCCGGGTCCGGTCTGGGCTTCAAAAGTTTTTAATAAACCACCGGATGAAAATCTTACTAATGAACTTTGGGAAAAATTAGCACTTGTCTTACATCTTGATAAAAAAGATCCTGTTGAAGAATGGAAAGCAAACGGTGCAAAGCTTATCGAACGAAGCCGGATACTTTCAGAAATGAAATTAGACAAATTGATCTTTAACGGTCTCGGAACTGATCTTGAGATCGGGTTAAACAAAAATTGTGTATGGATAGGCGGAATGGTTAAAGCTAAGAACGGCAGAATGTTCATACCGAATATCCCGACTGAAGAAGTTTTTACAACACCTGATTACCGGAGAGTAAATGGTAAGGTCAGAGTTACAAAACCGGTAAAGGTAATGGAGAATATTCTGACAGACATTTCATTCGAATTCAAAAATGGAAAAGTCATTCAGTTTGACTCAAAACCCGACAGCAAAATTCTCGAAAAATATTTCAGCACCGATGAGGGAGCGTCATACCTTGGAGAAGTCGCATTGGTTGACAAGAGTTCGGGTGTTCACAAAAGCGGTTTGATCTTTAACAGCATACTGTATGATGAAAATGCTGCCTGCCATATTGCTCTTGGCAGAGGGATACCGATGTGTCTTCCCAACAAAGATGATCTTCTTACTCCTGATGACATGATGAAGAACGGATGCAACTACTCACTCGTGCATACTGATTTTATGATCGGCTCCGATGAAATAAATGTTACAGGAGTGGATGGCGAAGGTAAGAAGACCATCATTATAAAAGACGGTGAGTTTAAGATTTAACTATTCAAGTATCCATCATGCTGTTGAGACCGGAAGGCGCATTAATAAAGAAACACCTTACGTCGCTGTCAGGTTCTTCACAGGTATCGCTTATTTGTTTTGTTTTCTCCTGCGGAAGTATTGCTGTCACTTTTTTTGGTGCAGGATAAAATTGAGATTAAGCTGAGGATAAATAAAAACTGAGTTAACATTTTTATTATAGGTTAAATGAAATGAATATTAAAAGGGCTGTAGCTGCAGTTACGGGAGAAATGTGTGATAAGTTTTATGATTGAGGCGCCGGTTAAAAAGTGAAGTTATTGTGCTGATCCTTTGATCGCACATCCGATGAAGTTTTTTCCACCGTTCAGATTTACATTTACTGAATAATCATAAGTTTTTCCGGAGAGGCTGTCTTTACATATTTGCTTTTTGAATACTACTTCGATCATGCTCCGCTGGACGGTATTGTAATTCGAATATTTAATCTCACCGTTTTCCTCCTTTCGTTCTGCATAAAAGAAATTGTAAATCTTCTTTTCTGACGGGACGTCGAGCTCGATCAGGTTCTCTGTCTCAGAGATCTGTACCGACCATTTCGGATCATTGCCGGAGCCCCAGAAATTATAGGGCACGCAGGTATTGTCCGGATTTTTCTTTTCAACGGATAAAACTTCCTTTACCATCAGTGTCCGCGGATACATGTCGATCAATCCCGCAGTTTCTGTCGGGACCATCTCCCCTTTTACTTTTACCACAACCGAATTATAAACATTGGCATCGGTAAATAACTTATTATAAAGTCCCTCAAGTGTTTTGGTTTTATCAGTGACCCAGTAAAGTGAATCCGGATGCCTGCAGTCTCTGAACGAGCTTGCATTAATGTTCTTCACATATAATCCCTCGTAAATATCTTTTTCAATGACTTGCCTGCTTGAATCTGATTTTGATTCTTTACTTTCAATATCACTTTTCTCCGGTACTTTCTGTACCTCATCCGGTTTCTTGCATCCGGTTAATAAAATTATTACAGAGAACAGAAAGAACAGAACAAAATTTTTTTTCATGATGCTTAAAGTTTTTTGATCTCCTAAAATAATTTTATTAATAACAAAAATCGAATCACTTTTAAGAAATAAAAAAACTTTTATTAAAACGAAGGTAATGACTTTGTTAAATTTGATTACCAATCTCCTGCATAGCCAAGCTCAATTCCACTTAACGATTTAAAATAAGCATACTTTACGGTGTTAATTTGTCTGAAGTGAAGATAGTCATGCGCTAGCCAGTTAGCCAGAAAAAATTCCGCCGACAATGGTCCCAGCACAGGGTGCTTATATTCATTATTCCACAGCGGTGAAATTAAATTCTGCAGCCACTTTACAGATTCATCCCTTTCATTGAGAAATTTCCCAACCATCAAATCATAATCCTGACCGATGTAATTTTTTGATTTGACCCAGCCCACAGGATCGCCCGGCGGCAGTGATGCTTCAGGATTTTCCAAAACACTAGTAACCCTCGCGCGGAAATCATACAGCTCTTCATCATACAGATGGCAGGCAATTTCCAGCAGACACCATTTTTCTGGAGCCGGTCTCCACAGATATTCTTCGGATGAAATTCCGGAAAGTAAACCTTTGAACACTTTCCTGTAAGCTGCTAATTTATTAATGATGAGTTCTTGATCCATTATAATTATTTAGTTTTCCTGCATTCGAATTTCTGCCCCTGTGTAAGAGTAAGACTTATTACTTTACCGCTGCTGTCTTTATTGAAATCAACCTGCGCATCCACCTCCTTTATAAAAAAATGTGTATCGCTCTGCGGATGGAGTATCACAGGCGCCTGCCCCGTGGGTTCTGTATAAAATTTTCCATCCTTAATGTAAACTACAAGGTCAAATCCTGGCTGAAGCTGATATGTACCTTCATAGCTTTTCAGTATTGCTTCATCGACAGTTACATTTTCCTTCAGGTCAGGCAGTGTTAGATCGGTTTTTTGTGAGATCTCAACAGGACCATATTGAAGCGGGTAAGATGAAAGATTGATCGCAATTACTTTATTATCACTATTGCGGACAAATGTGCAAACTGTTGTACCGTCCTTTGTATAAAATTTGTCCTTACCGACCGGGATAAGAAGCCTTTTACTGCCGCCGCTTCTGGTACTGTAAAGATTGCCGTCCTCGGTGGTGACGTACCTGTATTCTTTTTCCGAACCCATATTGGTGACAACTCTCAAGCCCGACATATTAGCTTCAAAAACACCTTTATAATCTTCGAGAACAGTTTCATCAATCTGAATTTTATCAGGCATTTTAATATCATAGCCGATCATCTTAAGAGCGATACTGTTAATAATATCTGCCGGAGAAGTTTTTGTTGTATTGGTAAGACCCGCGATATAAATATGTTCGTCCGGAATTCTGACAGCTTCGGATAAATATCCACCGATCGCACCACCGTGAAATATTACAGTATGATTATCAAAATCATTTATTGCCCATCCGTAACCATAGTTAACTGACCTGCCGTCATTAAATTTAAAATTTTTAAAAGCAATGTCCAGCAGATCTTTTTTTACAAGCTTATCAGAATATAAAGCTTCATCCCATTTGAGCAGATCACCTGTTGTTGACAGTATGTTACCTGCTCCGTAAGGCCAGCTCCAGCTATAGTAATCAGTGTTTTGTACATGATCAGTACCACTCGGATCGTATCCTCTTGCCCGCTTTGGAATGATTTTTGTAAAGCTACCTATATAAGTGTTTTTCATTTCAAGAGGTTTGAATATTTTTTCAATAAGAAAATTATTGAATTCCATTCCCGACACTCTCTCAACAATGTATGCTGCAAGCATATAGCCGGCATTGGAGTAACTCCAGTTAGTCCCGGGATCAAACAGCAAAGCCGTGTCCTTGAACATATTAATTATTTCTTCCGGTGATGCCTCTTTCTTTATAAGATCTACAAAAGATTTCATTTCAGTATAGCTGGGTATTCCGCTGGTATGTGTCAGCAGATGTTTCAGTGTAATTGTTTTTCCATGAGTGTTGTAATCAGGCAGATATTTCTTTACATCATCTGTTAAATTCAGCTTACCATCCTGAACAAGCATCAGCACTGCTACAGCAGTAAACTGCTTGGTCATGCTTCCGATCGCAAAAACGTTATCTGTTTTGAGCTTCAGATCAGCTTCCATATCAGCCATTCCAAAAGCTTTTTTGTACAATGGTTTTCCGTCTTTTGAAACTATCACAGAAATTCCCGGCATACCTGCCGGATAATTAGCATTCAATACAGAATCAATGAACTTCTCTTTTCCGGGGTCGAGTGTCTGACCAAAGCTTAATTGTGAAGTAATAAGAAAGCAAATACAAATTGTGATTTTCCTAAATGACATAATATTTTTTTTAATTTTAAATTTTAAAACGGATGGCAGATATTTATTAACTATGACTGATAATCTTTATGACTGATAATCTTTGTCCCGGGTTTCGTAATTATCTTTTGTAGAATAAAAATACCTGATATTATATTGAAATTCCATATTCACATATTTCTCCTTGAAAGCCGGATGATATTCCATGATCAAACGTCATCAAACAACATCCGTCCAAACTAAAGAAAAAGCTTGCCACGAATTTCACTAATGATCACGAATTTAGAAATATTATCACTAATTTTTAAAACAGAATTAACATAAATTTATTTGGACAGCATAAGTAAATCTTCAAAGGGTTATTGGAAGATTGATTTTAAAGATTCGATATTGGTGCAAAAATATTACCAATACAGATTGAATTTAAATATTTAAATTTTTAAAAAACATTTTGGACAGCAATGTCATCAAACCAATTCAAACCCATATATTGAATTGCTTTCCGCTCATTAATAGGTTATTTTGAAAAACTCATTATAAAAAAACTCCTAACTTTTTACATGCCTTTAATTTACGAGGTTCACGCAAGGGAAATCTTAGATTCCCGGGGTAATCCAACAATAGAAGTAGATGTGATTTTAGAAGACGGAACGCTTGGAAGAGCGGCTGTCCCGTCCGGAGCGTCCACCGGTGAGCGCGAAGCAGTTGAGCTGCGTGATGGCGACAAGAAACGTTATCTAGGCAAAGGTGTCCGTAAAGCTGTCGATAATGTGAATAAAACCATTTCAAAAAAGATTATCGGAATGGAAAGTCTTGAACAGATCGAGCTGGATGAAACGATTATCAAACTTGATGCAACAAAGAACAAATCAAAGCTCGGAGCAAATGCATTGCTCGGAGTATCTCTCGCTAATGCACACGCATCTGCAAACTCACTTAGGATTCCATTATACAAATATATAGGCGGCGTAAATGCCCGCACACTGCCGGTTCCCATGATGAACATCATCAATGGAGGCAGGCATGCTGACAATACTGTTGACTTTCAGGAGTTTATGATAATTCCTGCCGGTTCCAAAAGTTTTTCCGAAGCTTTAAGATGCGGAGTTGAAATTTTTCATTCCCTCAGGAACGTTCTGCACAAAAAAAACTACAACACTAATGTCGGTGATGAAGGCGGCTTTGCTCCAAATTTAAAATCAAATGAAGAAGCTATAGAGGTAATACTCGAGGCGATCAATAACTCCGGTTATAAATCCGGAAAAGATATTTTCATCGGACTTGATGTTGCTTCAAGCGAAATGTGGAAAAACGGAAAGTATGAATTTTATAAATCACATATTCCTACCAAGACTTCCGAGCAAATGGTGAAGATGTATGAGAAGATGGTAAAGGATTATCCGATCATCAGTATTGAAGACGGTATGGCTGAGAATGACTGGGCAGGATGGAAACTGCTTACGGATGCACTGGGTAAGAAAGTTCAGCTTGTAGGTGATGATCTTTTCGTTACTAACACAGAATTTTTACAAAAAGGGATTGACAAGAAAATCGGAAACTCCATTCTTATAAAAGTAAATCAGATAGGAACACTTACCGAAACACTTGACGCAATAGAGCTTGCAAAAACTCACGGCTATACTTCAATCATAAGTCACAGAAGCGGAGAAACGGAAGACACAACGATCTCAGATATAGCAGTTGCAACAAATGCAGGTCAGATCAAGACCGGCTCACTTTCGAGAACGGACAGAGTTGCAAAGTATAATCAGCTGTTAAGAATAGAGGAACAGCTTGGCGCGGCGGCAGTTTATCCCGGACTGAAGGCGTTTTACAGTATTGAAAACAGATGATCGACGGTCATCGGTTTAATTTATTCCCCTAAAAGAATTTTAATAACAACAAATAGATAAATGAAACTTTCACAATTTAAATATCCGATACCAAAAAATTTAATTGCCAAAGCTCCTAAGAATCCGAGGGACACATGCAAACTGATGATCGTAAACAAAGAGACAGGCGAACTTGAAACAAAAAAATTCAAGGATGTCATAGATTATATGGAAGAAGGAGATGTACTGGTATTGAACGATTCGAAAGTTTTCAATGCCAGACTTTACGGTACAAAGGAAAAGACAAAAGCAAAGATCGAAGTTTTTCTGTTGAGACAATTATCAGCAGAAGAAAATATATGGGATGTAGTCGTTGACCCTGCCAGAAAAGTAAGGATCGGAAACAGGATCTTTTTCACAAAGAATTTATACTGTGAAGTAATTGACAATACAACTTCGCGCGGACGCATAGTCAGATTTAATTATCAGGGTGATTTTTCAAAATACATTGAGAAGCTCGGCAAGACTCCGCTTCCTCATTACATTAAAAGGGATCCGGTAGAAAGAGACAAGGAAGACTACCAGACAGTATATGCTAAGAATGTTGGTTCAGTAGCAGCTCCGACAGCAGGACTTCACTTCACAAAAGAATTATTGAAAAAAGCTGAAGCAAAAGGTGTGAAGATCGCTTACATTACACTGCATATAGGTCTTGGTACATTCAGGCTTGTAGAAGTTGAAGATCTTTCAAAGCACAGAATGGATTCGGAATATTATGAGATGACACAGGAGTCAGCGGATATAATAAATACGTCAATTGGAAAAAGGAAAAAAGTTTTTGCTGTAGGCACATCTGTGGCAAGAGTTCTTGAGACAAATGTTATTACAAGCAGACAGGTAAGATGGGGCAAAGGCTGGACGGATAAGTTCATTCATCCGCCGCAGTCACTGAGAATAGTCGATAAGCTTGTTACAAATTTCCACATGCCGCAAAGCACGCTGTTGATGCTGGCTTGCGCTATGGCAGAAAGAGATCTCATTATGAAAGCATATAAGAAAGCTGTAAAGGAAAAATACAGATTCTACAGTTACGGTGATGCAATGCTCATTGTATAGCGGAAAATAAATTCTTAAAATACATACCCGGATTAATTTAATTTAGTCCGGGTTTTTTTATGGTGAAAATTTTGTGATCGATTGAGATCAATTGTTTTGATGAAGTAGAGCAATGGCTTAACCTAATTGCCGAAGTTTATCTAAAAATGGTTTTTCTACATTTATGTATTCAGCTATTGCTACTTCAATTTTTTTAAGTTTTTATTTCCGATTAGCGATTTCATTTGGGTGATAGCAATGCTGTTCAATTGTTTTAATCGCTCCGGCTGGGAAAGATTTTGATGAATAAGCACCGCATTAATGCTTTCCATGTTGCTCAGCACAACCAATTGTTCAATGGTTGCTGCATCACGAATGTTTCCTTCCGCTTTTGGGTTGGCTTCTCTCCATTGTTTTGCTGTCATTCCAAACAAAGCCATATTCAGCATATCGGCTTCATCAGCATACACAAAATTTATTTTTTCTTTTGAAAGCGCTGGAGGAATTAATTTTTCTTTGATAGCATCGGTATGAATGTGATAATTCACTTTTGCTAATGTGCGCTGAAGATTCCATTCCAATTTAAGGCGATTATTCTCATCGGCTTTGAGCCGTTGAAATTCTTTGATGAGATAAAGCTTGAATTCCGGGCTTAACCAACTTCCAAATTCAAAGGCAATGTCTCTGTGAGCAAATGTTCCGCCTCCATATCTTCCTGCTTTTGAAATTATCCCGATAGCGTTTGTTGCATCTATCCACTTTCTTGGAGTCAGATTGAAACTGTTCAATCCTGCCTGACTTTTAAAGGTAACGAATTCGTTACCTTTAAAATCCGGGTTATTCAATTCCTCCCAAATGCCAATAAACTCAAGCGTATTCCTGTTTCTCATCCAACTGTAAATCATGGTATCGTCACCAAATCCCTTTACCATGTCAGTCAGCGAAATATAATCAGCCTCCTGATGTTGAATGATGGAAATCTCTTTTCCTTTTACATTAATGGTTTTACTTTTGGCCATAATTAAGTTCTGTTATGAAAGCATATAAGAAGGCTGTAAAGGAAAAATACAGATTCTACAGTTACGGTGATGCAATTTTAATAATATAGAAGAAAATTAAATTTTTAAAATGCATACCCGGATTAATTAATTTATTCCGGGTTTTTTTATGAGGAGATCTGCAGCAATTCCAGTTTATATCTTTACTGTCTTCAAGAAATTATAGAAAATTTCTAAAACCAATTATACAGGTGGCTAAAATTAAATGTCTTTGATAATATTAATAAAGTCTTCTAATTTATATGCTCCGTCAACTATCCGTCTCTCATATACCATAAAGTAACGATAGTTATTTCCTGCTTTACCAACCCAAAGTCCGCCAAGTCTAATTTTTTGTTCTGCGTCCAAATGGTCTCCCTTTGTTTCTAATAAAATTGTTTTACCGCTTTTTGTCTGAATTATAAAGTCAGGATAATGATTTATAAATCCGTTAATTCTAAAACCTTTCCTTTCAATGTTTCGTGTCCAAAAAGCAATGTTGTTCATGTTACCAATTTCATTGATTACACGTTCTTCAAAACCGTTCATGCTTCCTTCTTTCTCGTAAAGCGATTTTGTAATGTCTTTTGCAGTGTCGCCTGGTGAAATGCTTTTTGGCAAAGTGAAAGAAGATTTTATAAATACCTTGTCAGTGTCTAAATAATCCTTAAATTTCTTCTCTGCAAACTGTTCTGAAAGTGAAATAATCTTATACTTGATTTTGTCTTTGTAAGTGTATTCGTTTGCTGCCAAGTCGCTGAATTGTTCGTCTTTGAAATCTTCTAAAATTCGGTTGATGTATTTTTCAATTTCCTTGTCGGGAATTGGAAACATATTTCCGATTAAATCCATTAAGCGTTTTGTGAAATTCTTTACTCTGCTGTCTTTTCGTGATGGGTCAAGAATGTAAGCCATTACACTCTCTTTCACTTCTCCGTCAAGCCTTACAAATGTTGGTGTGTGTTCTTTTTTAGTTTCGTCTAAATCAATTTTGTATAGTTCGGCTGTAATGCTGTCAAAAGCAATGTTTGTGTCGGCTTTGCTTAATGCAAACCCATCTAAAAGATTTTCCTTTTCTAAAGGCAATTCTTCTTCTTTCTTTCCGAATAAATCGTTTGCAGGAACTTTCAAACAAAACTGTGGCAAGTTTGTTTGTTCCGCTTTTTCTATGAAAATGTCTTTAATTCTATATGTTTTCACAAGTTGTTGTATTTCGTTTGGCAATGTTGTTGTATTGTTGGCTTCCATTTCGGAAACAGTTTTTTCAAAGGCTTCATTTTGTTCTATTGCTGATTTCTCAATTTCCGAAACTGCTGTATTTGGTAATTCAGTTTCCGAAGGAACTGAAATTCTTGTTGTGTCAATATCGGAAGTAATATCTTCTGCTTCTTTTCCGCTTGTCGGAAAAACAGTCAATTGTTGAAACGGGTCTTGTTTCTTTGCTTCTTCTAACAAATCCGGGTCAGCCAGTTTATAATCTTTGTCACTGAAACCTGCTTTGTTCAAACCTTTTACAATATTGTCTAATGTGTCAAGGAATTTTGATGATGCCGTTAAAACATAACTCAAATTGAGTAAAGGAAAGTTGTGTTTCATCACATAAGGTTGACGTAAAACCCTGCCCAAAATTTGTTCAACATCTACTGCTGAACTCTTGTCTGCCAATGAAGCTAAAATATAGGCAAACGGACAATCCCAACCTTCTTTTAATGCGTTTATTGTAATGATGTAACGTACTTCACATTCCTTACTCATTAAATCAATGCCTTTAATTTCATTGATGTTTGCGGTTTTGATTTTGATTTGTTCGGCAGGGATTTTTAATTCAATGAGTTTTTCTTTGAGTTTCTGAACATTTGATTTTTCTTCTTCTTCGTTCAAAAAGTCTTTGCCGTTTTTTGGTTGTGCTTGAAATAAAACAATAGGACGAATGTATTTACCGCCTTTCTTTTCTTCTTCAATGGCTTGAAGTTCCAAGCGTTTTTGCAGTTGCAAACTGCTATTGATTACTTCTGTTTTGTCCTGATGATTGTAAACAATAACAGGAAGTTTTACCATGTTTTCTTTTTTCAATTCTAAAGCATCAATAAAACTTACAATGTTGCTGTTTTTTCTCGGTGTTGCTGTAAGATCAAGAATAAAACAAGGGTTAAATTCTTTGAGCATATCCACACTTAAATTCGTTTCGGCATTGTGGCTTTCGTCCACAACTATCATTGGATTTAAGAATTGCATTACTTTCATCAACGATATTTCTTCGTCTTTACCTAATAGCGTTTCAAATGATTGCAACGAACCGTTTTGCTCAAATACTTTTCTGCCTTCTTTGTTAGCGGTGCGAATACTGTCGAAACTCAAAACAAAAATGTTCAACTGTTCTTTTACCGAAGTAGCGTTAAATCCACTTCCTTGAAGCAATGAAGCTTTATCAAATACTTCTACTTTGTTTCCGAAATGTGAATTTATTTTTTGTCGGTATGGGTGATTTGTGTCTTTAAGATTTTTAATTGTTTGGTCTAAAATGGTTATAGAAGGCACAAGCCAAACCACCGCTTTAGGTTTGTCGTAAGCAAAGGCATCAAAAATTGTTTTAATAGCATTGCAAGCAATAAAAGTTTTACCGCCTGCGGTTGGCACTTTTACACAAATATGCGGCACTCGTGCCACATTGTTTTTGTATGGCTCTATTGCAGTTCCTGCAAATGGAAACAATGGCGTTTTTGGATGCTTTGTCCAAAAATTATAAAATGCATCTTTCACGTC
>JAWXBH010000022.1:0-7932 GCA_034439935.1 bacterium | reverse complement strand
CCGGTCCATTGTTCCAAAGATTTTCCGGTGTTCTTCTGAAGGTTGTCGATCATTGTTTGAGTGCCTTTGTCCATAATGAAGTTTTTAATTTTAAATAAAATTAACTTCGTAAAAAATAAATTAAAGTTTCTTTATCATCAGATTATCTTTGAAGTCAACGCCCTTAACTGTGATGATCTTATAACCGACGTGTTCATATCCGTATTTCTCAAAGAAAGGTCTTGCAGTAATTAAAACGTAAGCAAAGATCTCCTTATTCTTCTGCTCAATGGCTTTGCTTTCAATTTCATTCAGCAGCATCAGCGCAATGCCTTTGCGCTGATGATCCTTGTGAACATACATAAAATCAAGATATCCGTTTGGTGCGATAGAAGAAAAACCAACCATCTCTTTATCTATTTCTGCGATCAAAAAATATTGTTCATTTACTGATCTCTCCCAGCGGTCATTATTATTATGAGCGGTGCCTGACCAAACTTCAATTTCCTTTGGAGAATAGTCCTTTGCGTTGACGTTTGTGACTGTACCATAATAGAGTTGCGTAATGTCTTCCACATCATCAACCTTTGCTTCCCTTATTCTTATTTCTGTCATTTATCCTGATTTACTTTTTCTGATTTTAATTCTCCTGAAGTATTTTCATCAGAATCTTCTCTTCAGCTGTTAATGCTTTATGTTCATCATTCACCTCTTCGGTTACTATCAGATTTTTTAAATATGCATCTAATTTTTTATCTTCATAAAGCTTTACTATTACCGGATGCACATAATATTTTTTACAGACAGCTTTGGTATTGCCCAACTGTAATGCTACGTTCTCGAAAACTGAGTTTACTTTTTGCTTCATTTCTTTTTCCGTGCTGAAATCTCCGGCTTCCTTGAATGCTGATACAGACTGAACTGTGCCCGCCCATGTCCGGAAATCTTTGGCAGTGAAATCTCCGCCTGATAATGTCCGAATGTATTCATTGATCATTCCCGAATCAACATTATGAACAACTCCTTCATCATCCACATATTCAAAAAGCTCTTTGCCCGGAATATCCTTACAACCTTTTACTATTTTTGAAAGCCGTTTACTCTTCAATGAGATCTTATGCTTAATGCCTTTCTTCCCTACAAATGAAAAAATTAATTTCGATCCTTTGAAAGCGACATGATGATTCTTTAGAGTGCTGAGCCCGAATGAGCCGTAAAGCTTTTCATAAGATGAATTGCCGACTCTGATGTTTGTAAGCTCAAGCAATGTGACAACCGCAGCCAGCACCTTCTCTCTTGGATATCCAGGCAGTGCGAGATCCTTTTCGAGCTGTTTCCTTATTATAGGCATCTGTTTCCCGAATTCAAGCAGCCTGTAAAATTTTGTATGGTTTCTGATCTTGCTCCAGAGCGAATGATACCGGTATTGTTTCCTTCCCAGAATATCAAAGCCTGTTGCCTGAAGGTGACCGTTGTCAAGCCTGCAAATCTTAACACCCGTCCAGGCAGGCGGGAGAACAAGCTTTTTAATCCGCTCAAGAATTTTTTCTTCTTTAATTTTTATGCCGTCTTCTGTATAAGTAAAGGTTTTATTACCGGTTCTTTCTATGGACAAATGTTTTTCGCTGACATAGATAAGGTTTACTGACTGAGCGCTGCTCGCCGGATCTTTTACGGCATTTTTAATTATTGATTTTGTAAGCTTTATTTCTTTAGAGGTTTTTATCATCTGTTTTTTTTCAAAAGCTTCGTATTACTTGTAGCAATTTACCATTTACAATTTATAATTTAAAATTGATCACCACACGCCTGCCCCGATGTCAAAGACATAGCTGAGATTTTTTATGTCTATGAAGCCGGTGTTCTTGATTCCGAACCTTAAGCCCCAGAAGTCCGTGAGAAATCCTAAAAATTTCAGAAATGAAAATTTTACATTGGCGCGGAATTTCAATCCTGATTCAAGTACGAATTCAGTTTTCTTTAATCCAGCACCTGTACAGTTAATAAAAAAAATGTAAGTATAAGTTTTTTTAAGCGGGAAATAATTAATGCTTTAAGGATTGCCTAACATATATATTTTAAATTGCTTTTTCAAGTTTGCACTGCTGACTTCAAACTTGCATTTACAATTCATTAAATATAATTTTAGCTAAACAATCGTAACAACTTTTCCCTAATTTTAAAAAAGTAATTTTCTTTAATGTCATCAATCGAAAAGATCAATTCTGAACGGGCTCCTGAGCCGGTTGGCTTATACCCGCATGCGAGAAGAACCGGCAACCTGCTTTTTCTTTCAGGTGTCGGTCCGCGTGAAAGAGGAACAAAGAAGATCCCGGGAGTTGAGCTTGATGCAGAAGGTTGTATTTTATCATACGATATTGAAACGCAGTGCCATTCAGTGTTCCGTAATGTACGTTACATATTGGAAGAAGCAGGCTCGTCGTGGGAGGAGCTGTTAGACGTGACGGTATTCCTTACAAATATGAAAGATGATTTCCCCGTCTATAATAAAATTTATGCGGAATATTTTAAGGATAATCAGCCGTGCCGGACTACAATTGGGATCAGTTCGCTTCCTACTCCGATAGCCATTGAACTGAAATGCATCGCGGCAGTCAAAGAGAAATTTTAATGAAAGATAATCAGCAATATAACTGGAAATAATGTAAACTCATCTTAATCGAATATAATTATTTAATAAACACCATTTTTTTAGTTAAAATGTTTTCACCTGCCATCAAGTTATAAAAATAAATTCCGCTGGGGTAATTCGTTGCATCCCAAATTGCGGAATAACTTCCTGCATTTTGCCGTTCATTTACTAGTATGGAAATTTTACTGCCTGAAGTGTTATAAATTATCAATTTAACATTTTCATTTCCTTCTTCAATGCTTGTGGGTACAGTATAATTTATAATTGTAATAGGGTTAAAAGGATTTGGATAATTTTGTGACAGAGTGAAGTTTTTTACAATTTCAGAAATGCTTTGAACATTTGTTAAATTATCCAGATTACAATAGAATAGTTTTTTTAATGAATTTTCATAACCTAACCATAAACACCTGATAATTCCGATTGTATCAAAGCTTGATATCAATGCTGGAGTGTTATTTAATGTGTAAACAGGAGGGAAATGGCTTAACAATTCAGGAGCCATAAATAAAAGAGGGGATTTTACTGAAGAAAAAGTATAAAGTAATTTACTTGAATTATTTGTAGGCGGGCCGTTTACCAGGCTGTCTGAACAATAAATTAATTTAATGCCGCTATCTTGTTTGGTGGAGTAATCAGCATCAAACCAAAACTCATTTCTGGTCGGTAAATTACCTATCAAAAAAGGCGTTGAAAAAGTTCTACCTCCGGTTGAACTAAATCTGCAGAATAAATTTTTGCTTGATGAATCTTCAATAGTATAGGCTATCCATAAATTTTTGCCGATTAAAACATTTTTTACTTCTCTTTTGGGAAGAAGGATTTCCGAAACATTATATCCTATTCTATTTACAATTACTCCGGGTGAATCTTCACGGTATGTTGTCAGCCGTAATAAATTTGCACTGGTATCCGGGGCTGAATCTACAAATCTATAATACGAAATTGTGATTGTATCACCGGACGCAGACATGAATACACTTGGATGAGCACCAATATTTATGACATTACCCCATATTGGCCAGCTATACCCTCCATCAGTTGATGCATAACGGGGTAAATTGTTGTTTTCCAGTGAATCAAGAAATATATACAATGATCCGGACTTTGAAATTACAACATCAAAATCTCTGTATCGGTAATTGTTTAAAGGTAAAACTTGATTACTTGCGAAACTCCATCTGTATATTTTAAAATCAGATTGGAAAAATAAAAATATAGAATCATTTTTTCCAATTATCAGTTTTGACTTTTGAACTTTCCAGTTTCCCGGTATAGCTGTATGTAATTGCCAATTCGATCCACCGCTCGAAGATTTCAAAATAAACAAAGATGTGTTATTCAGTATTGAAGTATCATTTAATACTACGTAAAGAGTATTTGATTTCTCAGAATAAACTCCTGTGCTGCGAGATAATGGATCAGTTTGAGCTACAGGATAATTATTTGCTAATATTCCTAAACCGTTCGCATTATTGTTTTCACAAAGACTTGAACCAAAATTTTCGGATAAGCCAATTAATAAAAAAAACATTAAGAATAGTGGAATGTTGATTTTCATGATACAAAAATTAAGTATTTTTGAAAATATTTTATAAGGTTATGTTTGGTTATGTTTCTACTGGAATCTTTGGGCGGTTTTTTAAATGATTCTTTTATATTTTCTCCCTTTGGTTTTAAGATAGGGATTGTGATATATAAAAACAATTTTCTTAAAATTTATAATTGAAAGAATGGGTATTTTTGTAATCACTTGTTTCAAACCTAAGCCCGGCAAAGAAGCTCTTCTGCTTGAAGCTGTAACCGAACACATGCCTGTATTAAGAAACGCAGGACTGGTAACTGAGCGTGATTGTTATGTGATGAAAGCAAAGGACGGAAGTATCATTGAAGTCTTTGAATGGAAGTCGCAGGAAGCGATAAACGAAGCTCATAAAAATGAATCAGTGTTAAAGCTTTGGAAAAAATTCGAAGAGTCATCTGACTATGTTCCTTACGGTACGACCGAAGAGGCAAAGCAGGTATTCCCCGGATTTGAACCTCTCAATCTGTAAAACATAAAATGTGCGGTGCGTAAAGTCAGAAAAAAATTGAAAGGACACTCATTTTGAAAATGAAAAAAATATTATTGTTGTCCCTCATTTGTTTTTTCCTGTGTTCCAATGTTTCCCGTTCATGTACTACATTCACAATTAAAACTGATGACGAGCTTGTCTTCGGCAGGAACTATGATTTCAATATTGGTTATGGTCTGGTATTCATTAACAAAAAAGGCGTGATCAAGAACGCGATGACTTCACAGCAGCCTGGAGCCGAATGGATTTCAAAATACGGCAGTGTAACATTCAATCAGTTTGGAAGAGAATTTCCCACCGGCGGTATCAATGAAGCAGGATTAGTGGTGGAGCTTATGTGGCTCGATGATACAAAGTATCCGGCGAAGGATGAACGTCCCGCAATGGGAGGAGTGCTGCAGTGGATACAATACCAGCTTGATAATTGTGAAACAATACAGGAAGTAATTGATACTGACAAGCTGATCCGGATTCCTACTGCGGCGGTTCCTATTCATTTTTTGATCACTGATAAATACGGAAACTCCGCTGCTTATTCTGATGGTCTGATGTGCAGGAGTAAATCATCAATTGAATCAATTGAAAAGAATGAAACAGATGAGGTTCAGTCCGGTGAGCTTTACTATTTCGGAGCATTTGTTTTACTTTCCACTGTGATAACAGGTTTCAGTTTAAAGAAAAGAATTTTAAGAAATAGATAATTTTTTCAAACGAATTTTACTTTTGAAGTAAAAGTTTATTTTCAAACTAAACCAATAAATCATGTTAGTAGGTATACAAAAAAAGTGGTGGCTTCTTCTTTTAAGAGGGATCCTGGCAATAGTTTTCGGACTCGTAGCAATCTTCTCACCGGGGATAGTTCTTGATACATTGTTATTCTACTTCGGCTTTGTTGCCGTATTCAGTGGTCTATTCCTTATAATAGAAGGAATTGCGATCAAGCAAAGTGACAGAGGTTTGAGAATACTTGAGGGTGTGGTTTCAATATTGTTCGGACTGTTATTTATTTTGATGCCTGCTTTTGTTGTGTCATTTGTAATGTATTTCATTGCGTTTTGGGCGATCATCGGTGGAATAATGCAGATAATTTACGCTGTTAAATTAAGGAAAGAGATCAGTAATGAATGGCTCGGTATTCTTAATGGTTTGATCACCTTGGTTTTTGGAATAATTGTACTGCTGAATATAATGGAAGGAGCTCAGGCTTTGGTAATGATATTCGGAATTTTTGCAATAATGTCGGGACTTCTGCTCATTGGACTGGCACTTCGTGTTAAAGGTATGAAGACTGCATAAAGATTTTTTTTAAGGTGCTTTTTAAAAGACCTGTTTAAATTTTTTTAAGCAGGTCTTTTAATTTTATATGCAGGAATTAATATCCCGTCGATCTTTTTCAACAGCCAGTCTTTATTACTGACAGAAATTTCTATGGTCAACTCTTCCTTTGTCTTAATCAATCCAAGCTTGTCTTTTCTGTTCCTTATTGATACGATCCTGTTGAAGAATTTATAAAAATTCAAATAGAATTTCTTCTTCACTCCCGGCAGTATTTTATTGTTTTGTAAAAAATGCCTGAAAGCTTCAAGTGATGAAAGCAGCGACTCTATGGCGCCGGTTTCATAGTAGATCATCATCTGCAGAACCTTCGCGTCGTACTTCTGATAAATTTCATCAATCTTTGCAGTCGCCAGCAGCTCAAGCGCCCTGTCATAGTTTTTCATTACAAATTCATACTGAGCGGAGCAGCATAAGAATGTACTTTTACGAAAATCTTCACGAAGTTCATCCTTGAATTCATTGATAAAATTCCTGACCCAGCTGTGCTCATTCAGCTTCAGCCCGGAATTGACAGCGTTTCTGTAAAAAATAGGACTCATGCAGTCATTGATAATATAAGTCTTTGTCCGCAACTGCTGTATCAATATTTCAAACTCTTCCTTTTGAAAATGCTGATTACCTTCGGCGAGCTTTCGTTTGCAAAAATTATGCATGTTAATGTAGATCTCGTGAATATCATCGTAATGAACAGCTCCCAAAATTTTTTTCAACAGCTCCTTGACTTCATAGTAATATTTTTCATTGTTACTGTCCTTCAGCATCCGGATAAGATAATAATATATCTGCACGATCGGCACGTCATTATGATCGGCAATAGAAATATTCTTAAACATCTTTTCAAAAAATTTCTTTTCAAAATTCTTATTGTAGATTTTTTCTGTCTGAAGCAGATTGAGATACAGACGCATCGATTTTAAAAGATAATGACAATGGAATTCGTAAAACGTGCCCTGCAGATCGATCTTGTTCATGAATTTTTCATAAACACCGGAATTTGCTTCATAAAGATAATACATCCTGTCAAACTTTATTCTGTGTCTATGCAGATAATATACCTCTGAATTATATTCCGAAGGATCGAGCTCCTTAAGATGTTTTTCCAATACCTTTTCAGGATTGCTGAACTGCTTTCTTCTGAACAGCTCCGACTCGAGATGGAAATTATATTCAAGTTTATCACTTTGGAATTTTTTAAGTGCAATGAATTTTTTTGCAAGGTCCTGAAGATAATGTATCATCACAGTCACCGAATTTTCATTAAACTTCTTCCCCGGAAAAAGTTCGGAAAAAATTCTTTCCTTCTCAAGATCCTTTGCACTGAAATCCGGATAATGCTTTTTTATTAATTCAAAAAGTTTTTTGACTGCTTTTCTTTTATTGAAATAAGAATTAGAAATGAATTCACTGAATTCTTTTATCTCAGCTTTTGAAAATGATTTTAAAAGTCTTATTAAAGAATGATCACGCATTAACCTAAAATTATAATTGACATAAAATCAAAATTTGTTATTTAAAAAGAAATTGAAAAGATATTCAATTTTTTGATGTATAACGCATCCTCCAGAACAAAGAAATAACTTGCCACGAATTTCACGAATGATCACGAATAAAAAATATTATCACAAATTTTAAAAACAGAATTAACCTAAAGTTATTGCACGGCAGATGTAAATCTTCAAAGTTATTTAAAGGTTGATTTTAAAGATTAGATATTGGTGCAAAAATATTAAAAAACAGATTGAATTTAAAATTATTTAAATTTTCAAAAACATTTTGGACGACAATGCATGTATTACTCGCATTAAGCATTGAAGAGTTTGTAATATAAAAGCCGTGTAAATTTTGTATTACAGCAGTTATTGAGCTTATTTAAAGCTTTTAACTATT
>JAWXBH010000021.1:0-12046 GCA_034439935.1 bacterium | reverse complement strand
TTTGAGACACCTTCTGAGAAAAAGCAAATCAAACTCAATGAATTCACCGCCCGTCTAATATCATCGCTTTGAAAGTAAGCATAAATCCTCGTTGTGCTATAAGGCATTATTCAACTTCTCAGGCGAATATAACCCTTGTAAGAAAATTGAATTTTATCCTATTGACAAAAAGGTAATATTCATTCTTAGTAATGAAATGATACACTTTAGTTCCGAGGAATGTCACTCCGTTTTCAATCAAGACTCTCTTGTTCCAATGATTGCTCTCTTGTTCCTGCGATCAATATATAAGTTCCGGCGGGGTGATTATATCCGAAATATGGGATAAGAAATGATCCCGTAATGGAAAATTGATATTGCTATCGGTCATTGTTAAGAATTGTTAAAGGTACAAAATAAATTTTCTTCAATATCAGCAAAACAATATCTGTCAAAATCGCTGACTGTAACTATATGTTCATCACAACTTGCATTTAAAACATAAGTAATACTATAAAAGCATACACTACTACCAATAGTCCCGTACTGATAACAGCAATTTTCAATTTAGTCGATACGTTCTTTTCAAAAACATATCCGGTGCTTATAAATGAATCGGACACTATTTGTGATTTATCTGTAACAGGCGCAACATACTGATATTTCGGATCATCAAGAATTCCCAGACCAATAAAAATAGTTGCAACCAGAAGAACTAACACTGCAAGTAAAAGATCTGAATACGCAAATGATCCGGTTTCAATCTCTGCTACCTGTGCAAATAATGATTGATGAACAAAAAGCATTAGTATGGTGAGTACAGATCTGATCCGCAGCTTGCTAAAAGTGTTTTTTAAAAGAGGCGTAAGTTTTGATATGTTATAATTATAGGTTTTCAAAATATTAATTTATAATAATTTACGTTTTCGGTTAATTCAAATTGAAAGCGTTATTGAAAAATATTTAATTAATTTTAAAAATTTACGACGCAACAGTTCGGTTTTGTAATGAGCCGTATCTTTTTTTCATAGAGATTAACACAAACAGTAAGCTCAGGATAAGCAGGAATGAGATCACGCTCAGCCATTTTATCCATCCAAAAGATGAAGCCGAAGCTGCGTCTTCTGGTTCGCCTACGACTATTACTGCTTTCATATAAGGATGAGGTGCACACATATATTTATATTCACCTTCTTCCTCAAATTTTTGTGTAAAACTTTCAGTATGCGATAACAACGGTGAGAAAAAATTTTTCGGTCCCTCGTAAGAAGTAGCTGTATGAATTCCGGAAAATTCTCCTTCCATAAATGAGAAAACATCTTCATTGACCCATTTGACTGAAGTCCCGGGAGCTATATGCAAAACTTTCGGAGAATAAGAGTTACCGACAATTTTCACAATAACCTCTTTCGTTTCAGAACCATAAACTGCAGGCGGATCTACATCAGGACTACCGGGTTCGAACGGAGAAATTGTCCTTGTGATCTTGGATTTTATGTCTTTCATTTCTTCTGTTGAATACACCGGACCCTGTGAATCAACCGTGAGTGGTGTCTTTGCATTTCTATCGCAAATTAGCAAACCTATTGCTCCCCTGTCAGTCGAGCCGACAGCATGCGTTAGCAAAGTATATGCTCCTTCATCCGGTGGCATTCGAAAATCAATTACCCATGAATCTGCCGGACCGGCAATCACAGATTGACCACCGGTCATTGGTACATTTGGATTTCCCTGCCAGTATACATAATCCCAGATGATCCCGACTATATGCAGAGTGGATACCAGATTCGGTCCTGCATTTAAAAAATAAATTCTTACAAAATCTCCGGGCTTTGCTTTTATTGGCTCGTCAACATATCTGAAAAGTTTACCGTTAAACATTACATAAATTGGTTTGCTGTCAACTGCATCCTGCCCGTTTGAATATAATTCATGCTGTACCAGAAATATTTCAACATCCGGTTTCTTCTTCATTACTTCTTCCATCTTATACTGCTTCTTTGGCTTCACAACCATCATTCCGTATTGTCCGAAAATTATATGCATTGGGATTGCATGACCTCCCGGTGCACAGTGATACATATAAACTCCCGGGACTGTAGCTCTGAATACCATAGATTTTGTTTCTCCGGCTCCGATCTTTCCGAGATATTTTGAGGTCGCAGTATATGCAGCATGAATAGATGCACCGTGAGGAATGGTGCCTTTATTTACTATAGTAAACTCAACAATATCTCCTTCATCAACAACTATGGTGGGACCGGGTATTGAACCATTTGTGGTAAAACCCTTGAACATTACTCCTCTTCCTATATATGCTTCACCTTCAGAAAGTTCTATTGAAACTCTCTTATCCGGCGTTGCATCCTGAGGGACATAACTTGTCTGAGGAATGGAAAGCCCTTCATCTCTTTTCATTATTTCTATAAAGTCCTGTGGAATTTTTGTGTTGCCCGGTGTAATAATATTTTGTCCGATTGGTACCTGTGTTATATCCTGTCTGCTCTCGCCTGTAATGGAAGATACTCCGGAGATTCCTTCTTGATTCGTGATGGAAGCAAGCAATTCCCTTCCTCCGAGTGTGTTTCCTCTGGAATTAAGAAGCTCATCATAAAATGTTTTTGTACAATAAGGACATGCTTCGGCTGTTTTTGTTACGTATACAAAGGTGAATATGATTACAAAGCAAATAATTAATATTCCTGTTCTCCATAATTTATTTATAAAGCTATTCATGATTTAATTCAGTTTAAGTTAAGTTAAAGAAAATGAACTACTACATATTACTTATTGTATAACCAGAATTCATCAGTTAGATTGTCAACAAATTTTTCATCCGAATGTATTTGTTGAAATTTTTGCAATTGATTATCCGAAGCCGCTTTTTGAATCTCATTAAATATAATTCTTTCTTCGAATCGTATATGTTTCTCAAGTTCTTCCGGAATTAATTTTAGAGATTCATCAATATTGGTTTCATCCGTAAAAAGTTTTTTAATCAGTTTATGTTCTTCTATTCCCTGACGGATTAATTCATGCTCACTTCCCAAAACCGGGTACAAATATTTTTCCTCTATCTCAAAATGCCTGATGAGGTGTTCTTTATAAAACCAGTCTGTATATGCTTTTATTCTGCCGGAAGAGATTCCTTTCTTAAGACCGGTTCTAACCTTCCAGCAAAGTAATAAGGTATGATGATGATCTCTGCTGAAAGGCTTAAGTGCTTCTATTCTTTTTAATGGTTTTTCCATTGTCGTAAATATTTATAATATTCATTCAGTTTTCTATGATCAGACTGGTCAAATGCTCAACACACTCAACACACTCAACACACTCAACACACTCAACACAGTTCTTTTTCCAGTTTTATAGCTCCGGGAAACAATATGTTATTCTCAATATGAACGTGCATGTGAAGATCCTCTTCAAAATCTTTTAACATCTCGAAAGCAACATTATAAGTCGTACAGCCGTCAGCCGGAGCTTTGTAGTTATCGCTCAGCTCAGCTATTTTACTAAATCTGTCTCCTTCGATAGTATGTTCCTCCATCATCATGTTGATCGGATTCTGAACGGAGCCGTCGCCCGGATTCAATTTTTCCTGACCGGATTCGTTTTTTAATGCTGCCATTTTTTTTATATAAGGAAAGAGCATGAGTTCTTCCTTTTTCATGTGCGCTGATAATTCACCGGCGGAGATATTAAACTGTTCTTTAATATCAAACAACTCAGGATGACGCGCTCCGTGAACCTTGCATAGCTTTTCAAGAAATTGTTTCAATACCGGGGTTGTCTTTTCGACATATCTGTGATGCTTTTTTTCAATATAATCTGCAAGCAGATCCAGATCCCAGGATTTATAATCAATATTCTGACCGGAAGATTGTTTTGAAACATCATCCAGTTTTGAAAGTAATTCATCCGCTGAGATGTTTTTGCTTTCGCAAACTTCATTGATTGTTTTACCGCCTCTGCAGCAAAAATCAATTCCGTATTGTTGAAATACGGCGGCTGTCCGGTAATCATCTGCTACAAATTGCCCTATGTTTTGTGTTCTTAAGTTTTCCATTTTTCTTATTATTTTTTAGTTTAATTTTTAAAATATTTATTGAAATTACTCAGTCAACTTTTTAAAAATGTTACACCGTCATTAATATCTTTTGATAAGTCCAGCAATGATGTTGTTTCAAGCATCTGCCTCAATTCATTCCTTATTAATACAAACTTGTGATGAAGCGGGCAGGGAAGGTTCTCATTGCAATTCTGAAATCCGAGAGCACATCCTTTGTAAATAGAATCACCGTCAATCGCTGCTACAATTTTACTCAGCCTGATCTTATCTGCTTTGTTTTTATTGATTTCAAAACCACCGGCAGGACCCCTTACTGAATCTACTATATTGTTTCTTGTAAGCTGCTGCAGAACTTTAGCGGTAAATGCGACAGGAGAATTGATCTCCCCGGCTATCTCATTTAAACTTACTCTTTTCCCCTCCTGGGATCTGGCAGCAATGAACACCGCTGCCTTTATTCCGTATTCACAGGCTTTCGAAAACATGCTTTTTAATTTATTATGCTGATACTAAATTGTTAAAGTGTATATTTATATAACAGTTTTATTTTCACAATTTTCCATCTCGACAATGAAATAACCTTTATCTTTTATGTCAGACTCCCACTTTAGCTGAAGCTCTTCTATGTGACAGCGTCTGCATTCATTTGATGTCAGCGGCTGACCATCCTGCCCTTTGATTTTTAAAAACTCCCTGCCGTAGTTGTGTATTACAATTTCATCTTTTATTTCTTCGGGAGCAATAATATCAAAATGCATTATTGAGCCATCCTTCTTAGTTAAATAAGTATCCCAAACTGTTACTTTCATTTTTTCTGTTTATAATTTTTAAATTAATTTTAATTAACATTCTGAATACTACTGTGAATGAATACCGGTACAAGATAGAAAGAATTCAAACGACAATAAAGGACAAAATTGTCCGAAATAGAGCTGTGGTTTTTCTTCATTTGAAAAAATTCGGTTAACTCGAAATTATAAGTGTATAGTCTTACATGACATTCTTGTGTAAATTAATAATAAGTAATTGTTGCTTCTTATAGAAGTAGATGTGCACTAATTGTACAATATTTTTGGAAAATTTAATTTCAGAAAATTTTGTGAACAAGACTGACAGTAGATACAAACTTAAAGAAAATCCATTCAGCTATATGGTTACAAAGTCATTAAAAATGCTTATTTATTTTGAAGGCAAGTGGGTAATGTTAATCAATGAAGCAATACCGGTAAGCTCGGATTATGATCGAAGTAATCAAATGTTGTTGCTTTAAAAATTTAAACAAACAGGTTAATCTATTGAGAGAAACTATTGATTCGCCAGGCATAGGAACACTAAACGAAGCCGACATTAAAACAGGAAAGAGAATGAAAGAAGTCGTTTACAAAGAAGATAGTACAATTCTAAAGGTGGTTTTAAATGTCAACTGAAAAACTTAACAAGGTTGCCCAAATTACTCTGATTTTTTGGCTCATGAAAATTGTCGCCACCACACTTGGCGAAACGCTTGGTGATTTTATTTCCATGACTTTAGATCTGGGTTATACAGTAGGTATTGGAATTACGCTTGCATTTTTTTTCATTGTGCTGTTTATGCAACTTTCAACTAAGAAATATACTCCTGTTATTTACTGGATAGTAATCGTAGGGACTACAACATTAGGCACCGAGATTTCGGATTACATTGACAGGACATTGAATCTTGGATATACATTCGGAAGTTTACTTCTTGTGATTGGCTTGCTGGTCACTTTGTTTTTGTGGTACAGAAAATATAAGGATCTTGAAGTTTATCCGATTTTTGGAAAACAAAAAGAAATTTACTACTGGACGGCAATTCTATTCTCAAATAGTTTGGGAACAGCATTTGGTGATTTCCTTGGAGACAGCTTAGGAATGAGTTATCTTGATGGTGCATTATTGACAGCAAGTGTTATTCTAATTGTTGTCTTGTTACACTACTTCACAAAAATAAATCACATCGTTTTATTTTGGATTGCTTTCATTTTCACACGTCCATTCGGTGCAACTTTTGGCGACTTTTTGACTAAGCCAACAGATAAAGGTGGGTTAGATCTGGGTACACTTAATTCTTCGCTAGTATCCATCGCAGTGATGGCAATTTTGCTTTTTATTACCCATAGACAACATAAATTAAACAGTACCTGATTGAGCATAGAGTTAGCCGGCAGCCATCAAAGAAATATTTGACGGGATTTAAAAAAGTGGTTTTGTCCGTAACTAAACTTTGGTACGTCTCACAACCTTCATTGTATCCGAACAGGTTGTGCTTCTAATCCCCCTTTTTAAAAAGCTTCATGCGTTGTGGGTAATAATTTGTCGACAGTACAAACTCTGAATTGAGTGTAAGAGATAAGCCAGAAAAGATAAACTACAATTCCAAGAAAAATTTTAATAATATTTTTTTTCGCAGGAATTGTTGGAATTTTTAGTTCCAATAACAAAATCTAATTAATTAAAACCGACATGAAACAAATGACAGTGACATTAGATACCCTGAAGGTTGTGCTTGATGCTTTCAATCAACACGACCTTTATGCCATCATGATCGGAATCTTTGAAGTAGAGTTAAACGAGAAAGTAAATATTTCCCGAAACCGTGTTGCATTGCGAACGGAAGGGCTTCTCATCGGGCTGGCGGAACAACTCAATAAAATTAAGTAGTGGATGTTTTATAAAAACGTTGACGGAAGAATTTTCGTCACTAATATTATTGACAAAAACCGCTTTACTTTAACAAATTGCGGACATCAAAACATTTCATGATTTGACTATGAAAATTATTGGGTTAACGCAGATAATAAAAGCAGCGCATGAAAGCAGCTACTCAAAAGTGGTGGTTATCCGAATTCATTTTTAAATACTGAATGAGAGCGTTTTTATAAGATTTGATGGTTGAAGGATTGTATCTTTTAATTTGAAGTTTGTTCACAAAAACATTAATATAGTTAGTAAAAATATAAATTTTTTAAACAAACCTATTTACATAAATTGACAGTGAAATTTTGTTGCAATACGCTAAACTGCTTTGACAGAAGATAAAAGCGAAATGATGGAAGACAGACGTTATGGGCAAGTTTAAGTGCGACACAGCAGACAGAGACGAGAACCACCAAAGTTTTACTTTGACAGTTCTTGACTGACAAATAATTTGTATTATTGCAAACCAAAAGTGGAGACCAGAACCCACTCAAAAAAACGGGGCGTATTCCGAAAAGCATTAAATTTGGCAATGACAAATGCAGACAAATCAACAATCACTAAAAATTTGTACGACTTGAAAGCGAAAAAAAACAACAGCTAACAGCACCTATAAGAAATTGGCGGTTCAGTGGTTAAATGAAGCTTTGTGCTTCGTATCAAGTTTTGTGGTGGCAGACAGTTTTGAACTTCGAAATCGCCAACTTCTTGTAGCTGCAAACCGTTAGCGGTAAGTTTAACGCACCACACAACCGACAAACAAACAACAACTGACAACAAATAAATGGGTAGAGAAATATCAATTTTTGCGGACTATCATCAGAAGGAAAACTCTCTGACCAACTACTGTGGACTTTTAATGAAACTTCTTTACGAATACAGTCCGAGACAGTTTGAAGAGCTTTTGGCAACATTAGTAAAGACAGACACAAACATTATTGTTGGACCAACTTTCACTCAACAGACAAAGGAGGCGAACAGTATTCCAGATTTGGCAATCACCCAAAAATCGTTCTCTGTTTTCATTGAAACAAAAACAACTGACTGGTTTTACGAAGACCAAATAAACCGACACATTGCAGGTTTTAATCAATCTGCTGACAACAAAATTTTATTTCTCTTATCGAACTTCGACCAAGACAATCTTGACGAACATTTCAAGAAGGAAATTGCTGATGCTAAAAAGCATAAAATTATCCTTCAACCACTGACATTTGAGGACTTCGTTGGTTCGCTTGAACAAGTCTGTAACACTGACTATCTCAAAAACCTTCTTGAAGAATTTAAAATTTACCTTGACCGTAATGGACGACTACCAAAATGGAAATATTTACTTGATGTAGTTAGTTGTTCGGGGACATTGAATGAAATAAATAAAGGCGTTTATATGTGTCCGGACACAGGTGGTGCATATAGCCACCGGAGAGCAAAATATTTTGGTGCTTATGCCTCAAAAGTGGTAGCCGAAATTTTTGAAATCAAGGCAATTGTAGTTATTGAAAAGAATTTAGTAGAAGGTAAAATTAAATGGAAAAACATTGTAGCTAAAGACGATACACTTATTCAAGAAGCCAAGACAAAATTGCAAACTTGGCAATGGAGAATTGACGAAAATAAATCCGTTCCGTTGCAAGTATTTCTTCTCGACAAAAGAGAAACAACCAAGTTTATTAAGGAAACCAGTGGTGGAATGTTGCAGTCAAAAAAATACTTTTGGGACATTGCAATTGACTGCAAAACCTCAAAGGAGCTTGCAGACAAATTGCGTAATAAAAATTGGGGCAATTATGATTAAACAGAATACTGAACTTTCAATGATAGCAACTCGGACGGACAGAAAACCTACCGCTAACAGCACCTACAAGAAATTGGCGGTTCAGTGGTTAAATGAAGCTTTGTGCTCCGTATCAAGTTTTGTGGTGGCAGACAGTTTAGTGCTTCGAAATCGCCAACTTCTTGTAGCTGCAAAACGTTATAGCCAATGGTAAGACGACAACCGAAACGAATGAATTATAGAAAATGGATAGTATTAAATTAAACTTAAGATAAAAGGTCTGGTTTAAATATTTTTTGTTCTGACATTTGTAGTATTCGGCACACCCAAACCTTTAGCTGTAATGCTGACAGACCCTAAAACAATAATTCAATCAAACTAAAAATAAAAAAATGCCTGTATCAAATTCAGCGACATTGCATCACACGAGTATTCTGGTAAATGACATAGAAAAATCTGCCGGGAAATTGGCAAAAACACTTTCTCTAACCTGGAATATCTGGACAATTACTCCTGACCATTGTTTTGTAAACGGTGAACCTGCATCTTTTTCATTTAAAGCAGCCTTTGCACAAGTTGGCGCGGCAAGCCTGGAATTAATATCTCCTGTCTCCGGCAAGAGTATTTATGACGATCAATTAAAATTAAAAGGCGAAGGTTATCATCATACTTGTTTTGCCTATGCGGATTTAGAAAGTATGCAAACGGCTAAAAAAGAATTACTGGAACAAGGATATAAAATGGTACAGAACGGTTACACAGAAGGTGTATTTGAGTTCTGTTACTTTGAATTAACTCAACCTGACATTCTTCTTGAATTACTCTATTTGAAAGAATTGCCACCACCGGAAAAAACAATAGGTTAAAAGGCATTAGACCGACGGAGGGATCACGGAGTGCTTTAGAAGTTGTAATAAATATAAACTGCTAAACCGCCGGTGAGAGACGGATGTAAGGTTAAAATTAAAACGCTGTTGATTATATTTATGTAGTAAAGCAATTATTTTTGGTATGCATTTGAAATATTAGTAAAAATTTGAGCAAAGTAATCATGCCTAAGATAGCAAAATATAAATTTTTTACATTTTTTATTTTTTCATATGATGCTTTGAATGAACCGGCTCATTTACATATCGCAAAGGAAAAAGGTAATCGTCAAAGATCAGCTAAAATCTGGTTAGAATCGCTTGAGGTTGCAGACAAAGGTAGTTTAAGCAAAGCTGATTTAGATAAAGTGCTTAATTTATTAAAGAAGAATCAACAGATATTAATAGACGCTTTCAATAAAGTTAAACAAGGAAAAAAAGTAACTACAATAAATTTCAAATAATATGAAAACTTTATTAAAAAATAAACCCATGTGTATTGAAAAAGTCACTTTTGATTCTCCCGGTAAAATTACACTTAAATTAGAGGACGGAAGAATAATTATTACACCACTGAAATATTTCCCGGAAATACAAAAATTAAGCGTTGATAGAAGAAAAAAATATACAATCGTTGATGACAGAACAATTTTTTTTTCTTATTCAAATTCAGTTTACCATCTTGAAGATTTTATGGGTTTAGAGAGTAATTGGAAACAACGATAACTGATTTTGTGAAATTTATCAGATTTGTAAGTATAAACTTTCCTGTCTTTTCTTAGCATAAAAACTTAAGTAAAATACAATTGATAAGTTATTATAATGCATGCAACCCCATATGGGGAAATCCGCAATACCTAAGACGACACATCAAAATCAAAACGAACTGACAAGAAAATAAAATATGATACCAGACTACCAATCCTTAATGCTTCCTTTACTTAAACTTGTTTCGGACAAACAGGAACATAAATACAGAGACATTGTTGAAAATTTGGCAACCGAATTTCAAGTAACAGACGAAGAACGTAAAGAACTTTTGGCAAGCGGCAACCAAGCAATTTTTGACAACAGAGTTGGTTGGGCAAAAACATATCTAAAGAAAGCAGGACTACTCGACTCTCCAAAACGAGCAACTTTTGTAATAACTCAAACAGGGCTCGACACATTAAAGAAAAATCCAGACCGAATTGATGCAAAATATTTAAGACAATTCCCTGCATTTTTAGAATTTCAAAATGCATCACGTAACGACAACGAAACTGAAGAAGAAACAACAGTTATTGCAATCAGCGAACAAACACCCGAAGAAAGTCTTGACAAAGCATATCAACGAATTAGAAAATCATTAGCATCAGAACTGCTTCAAAAAGTAGTTGACCTTTCCCCAACATTCTTTGAAAGACTTGTAGTTGAACTTTTAGTAAAAATGGGTTACGGTGGTTCAATCAAGGACGCTGGAAAAGCAATTGGAAAAAGCGGTGACGAAGGAATTGACGGAACAATCAAGGAAGACAAATTAGGACTTGACATTATTTATATTCAAGCCAAACGTTGGAAACCAGGCAACGTAGTTGGACGACCTGAACTTCACAAGTTTGTAGGTGCTTTGGCTGGACAAGGTGCTAAAAAAGGTATTTTCATTACAACATCAACCTTTACAAAAGAAGCATTGGACTATACTCCGAAAAATGAAACTAAAATCGTTCTCATTGACGGTGAACAACTGGCTCAACTAATGATTGACTACAATCTTGGTTGTACGACTCAACAGATTTACGAGCTCAAAAAAATTGACAGCGACTATTTTGGCGAAGAGTAAAACATACGTCAGAAATAAAGCCGAGCGCATACCATACCCAAACCATCGGCTGTAATGCTGACAGACCCTAAAACAATAATTCAATCAAACTAAAAATAAAAAAATGCCTGTATCAAATTCAGCAACATTGCATCACACGAGTATTCTGGTAAATGATATAGAAAAATCTGCCGGGAAATTGGCAAAAACACTTTCTGTAAGTTGGAATATCTGGACAATTACTCCGGAACATTGTTTTGTAAACGGAGAACCTGCATCTTTTTCTTTTAAAGCTGCCTTTGCACAAGTTGGCGGGGCAAACCTGGAATTAATATCCCCTGTCTCCGGCAAGAGTATTTATGACGATCAATTAAAATTAAAAGGCGAAGGCTATCATCATACTTGTTTTGCGTATGCGGATTTAGAAAGTATGCAATCAGCTAAAGAAGAATTACAAAGCCAAGGTTATAAAATGGTACAGAACGGTTACACAGAAGGGGTTTTTGAATTCTGTTACTTTGAATTAACTGAACCTAACGTGCTTCTTGAATTACTCTATTTGAAAGAATTGCCGCCACCGGAAAAAACAATTGGTTAAAGGTTATTAAAAGCTTGCCACTAATTACACGAATGATCACGAATTTCAAGATAACTTTTTTCTCAAACATAAAATAGTTCGTGTTTAATTTGTGAAATTTGTGGCTGATGCTCTTGCTCTTTGTCTATCTTCAAAAAGCTTGACACTAATTACACGAATGATCACGAATTTCAAAATAACTTTTTTCTCAAACATAAAATAATTCGTGTTTAATTTGTGAAATTCATGGCTGATGTTC
>JAWXBH010000020.1:0-16247 GCA_034439935.1 bacterium | reverse complement strand
TAGTTACCTCTGCACTCAAAATTGGATTGTTAAAAAAAAATGACGGAGTTAACTTCAGGATTAGCTTATGTCAACTTCACATTTAGATAAGATCATCGTAAAAGGCGCCCGCGTTCACAATCTTAAAAACATCGATATTGAAATTCCGCGAGACAAGCTTGTAGTCTTTACAGGGCTTTCAGGCTCAGGTAAATCCTCGCTTGCATTCGACACAATTTATGCCGAAGGTCAGAGGAAATTCATGGAGACACTGTCGGCTTACGCGAGACAGTTCATCGGAGGAATTGAAAGACCGGATGTCGATAAGATCGAAGGACTTTCGCCGTCGATCTCCATTGAACAAAAGACGATCTCACAAAACCCAAGGTCGACAGTAGGAACTGTCACAGAGATCTATGATTTTTTAAGACTGCTGTTTGCAAGATGCGGTACCCAATATTCACCTGATACAGGCACTGCAGTTACACGGCAGAGTCTTGACCAGATCATTGAAAATATCTGGAAGCTGAAGGAAGGCACAAAGATCACTATTCTCGCTCCTGTTATAAAGGGAAGGAAGGGACATTACCGTGAATTGTTTGAAGAGATCTCCTCACAGGGTTTTACAAAGGTCAGGGTTGACGGTGAAGTTCTGGAAATTGTGCCTGAAATGAAGATTGAAAGATTTAAGATACATGATATTGAGATCGTGATAGACAGGATAGCGATAAATACAAAATCGAAAACACGGATTTATGATTCGCTTGAAACAGGATTGAGGCACGGCGAAGGGATTGTGATCATCAATGACGGAACAACAGATAAGCTTTATAATGAAAAGCTTTCGGATGCCAAAACAGGAAGAAGCTTTTCAGAGCCCGCACCGAATTCATTCTCTTTTAATTCTCCTTACGGATGGTGCAAGGACTGCTACGGTATAGGTGAGAAGAAGGAAATAGATATTGGAAAAATTGTTCCGAACGATGAGTTGTCAATAAACGAAGGTGCGATAATTCCTCTCGGTAAGCCCCGCAGCACGTGGATCTATTCCATATTTAACGGAGCAGTGGAAATGCTCGGATATAATTTTGATACTCCGCTGAAAAAGTTTTCTATTGAGGCAATGGATGTCATCCTCAACGGCACTGCAGAACGGGTCAGATACAAGCATACAAATTCCAAAGGTAACATCAATACTTACGCGCACAGATTTGAAGGCATTTTGAGCTACATCAAAAAATATTCCGATGATTCATCCTCTGAATCAATACGACAATGGGCTGATAGTTTTATGACAATTTCAAAATGTAAGACTTGCGGAGGCGGACGTCTGAAGGAAGATTCGTTATGGGTAAAGGTTGATGACAGGAACATTTTTGACATTACACAAATGTCCATCAGGAATACAAAAGATTTTTTTGACAAGCTGAAGCTTGAAGACCGAAAGCAAATCGTTGCAGGGCAGATAGTAAAGGAAATCAAGACGCGTCTGGATTTTCTTCTCAATGTAGGTCTTGAATATCTTACACTGAACAGGAGCGCCAAGACCTTATCAGGCGGCGAAGCTCAGAGAATTCGTCTTGCAACTCAGATAGGGTCTCAACTTACCGGTGTACTTTATATACTTGACGAGCCATCCATCGGACTTCATCAGCGTGACAACATAAAGCTTATTGACTCATTAAAGAATCTCCGCGATATTGGAAACTCTGTCATCGTCGTTGAGCATGATAAGGAAATGATAGAAGCCGCTGACTTTGTTGTCGATCTCGGACCAAGAGCCGGCGAGCACGGAGGAGAGGTTGTGGCTTCAGGTCCTCCTGGCAGTCTCAACGGACTTTCAATAACTGCTGACTATCTCTCGGGTAAAAGAAAAATTGATGTTCCGAAAACAAGACGTGAAGGGACAGGAAAATTCATAACTCTGAAGGGAGCCCGGGGCAACAATTTAAAAAATGTGACCCTGAAAATTCCATTGGGAAAATTTATCTGTGTTACAGGAGTCAGTGGTTCCGGAAAATCCTCTCTCATTACTGAAACACTCTACAGGATCTTATCCCAGAAATTTTTTAAAACTCCCGAACATCCGCTTCCTTATGATACAATAGAAGGTTTGTCTTTACCGGTCAAAGGTGAAAAATACAGAGAGAAGATAGTCGATAAAATAATTGAAATAGACCAGTCAGCGATCGGTCGTACACCCAGAAGCAATCCTGCTACTTACACCGGACTGTTTACATTCATCCGTGACATTTATTCATCATTGCCTGAATCAAAGATCCGCGGCTACAAACCCGGACGTTTTTCATTTAATGTAAAAGGCGGAAGATGTGACGGCTGTGAAGGAGCGGGTCTTCAGAAGATCGAAATGAATTTCTTACCTGATGTCTATGTGACGTGTGATGTTTGCCGCGGCAAAAGATACAACCGTGAAACGCTTGAAGTAAAATACAAAGGTAAGTCGATCGCCGATGTTCTTGATATGACTGTAGAAGAAGCGACAGCTTTCTTTGAATCTGTACCATCTCTGAAACGCAAGCTGCAGACTTTATTTGATGTTGGTCTTGGATATATCAGATTGGGTCAGCAGGCAACAACTTTATCAGGAGGTGAAGCGCAGCGTGTAAAATTATCAACTGAACTTTCAAAGGTTCAGACAGGAAGGACATTATATATACTTGATGAGCCGACAACCGGTTTGCATTTTGAAGACATAAAAATGCTGCTTGATGTTCTGGATAAGCTTGCTGACAAAAAAAATACCGTGATGGTAATTGAGCATAATCTTGATGTGATAAAATCCGCGGACTGGGTAATTGATATCGGTCCTGAAGGTGGTGAAGCCGGAGGAATGATCATTGCAGAAGGAACGCCTGAGGAAATTGTAAAGAATTACAGCGAAACATCTTACACCGCGAAATACCTTAAAGAAGAATTAAAAGATCACTGACCTTTCTGAAGCTGCTCTATCAACGGATTCAGCTCGTGATGCCATGCCTTGTCGATCTCAATCGCAGTCTGAAAATCATCGACTGCTTTATCATTCTGCTTCATTTCCATATACAATTTTCCCCTGTTATAATACGCGATGTCATCTGAAGGATTGAGCTTTATTACTTTTGAATAATCTTTGATCGCGTCGCTGAACTGTTTCAGCTCCTGAAAATCTGATGCCCTGTTGAACAATGCATCTGAAAAATTCTTATCAAGCTTTATCGCCTGCGTATAATCCTGAACCGCATCGAGATATTTATTCTGCCTGTCGTAGATCGATCCCCTTACAAAGTAAGCCTGTTTATCTTTACCGTTTATGTTAATGGCGGTGGTGAGTTCGGATACCGCTTTATCAAAATCAAAATTCACTTCATAGACGAGAGCCTTATAAAAACAATTTTCAAAGCTCGTTGATTCAAGCGCAAGCACTTCGGCAAAATATTTATTCGCGTCTTCAAAATTATCCGATCTGAATGCCGCCTTCCCTTTTTCAAAGTTTTCCTTTACTGACTGCGCAAAGGTTATATTAACAGTCAGAAGTATAAGTATTACGATAAGCTTTAGTTTCATTGATGTTTTAGATTTTCTGTAAATATACCGACTGTAATTTTCAGATTGAACGCAATTAACGTGAACCGGTATATAAATAAAATCAGTGCCGTCCAAAATGTTTTTTTAAAATTTAATAATTTTAAATTCAATCTGTTTTGATAAATATTTTTGCAACAATACCGAATCTTTAGAATCTATCTTTTAAAAAACCTTGGAAGATATACTTATGCTGTCCAAATAAATTTATGTTAATTCTGTTTTTAAAATTAGTGACAATATTTTTAATTCGTGATCATTCGTGAAATTCGTGGCAAGTTTTTTTCTTATTTTGGACGGATGTGCAAATAAAATTAATCTTTACGATTTTTATTTTTCAATATGATTGGATCAATTGAGCTGGCGATGATCTATGTGTTCTATGTGACTATGTGGTGGATAAAACATGAGGCGAAAAATAAAATCTTACTTCAAAAAGCTCTTTAGATATTTTCCGGTATAAGACTTCTTTTCCTTTACAATTTCTTCAGGCGTTCCTTCGGCAACTATGTATCCGCCTTCGTCACCGCTTTCAGGTCCCAGATCAATTATATAATCCGCGCACTTTATGACCTCCAGATTATGTTCAATTACCAGCACGGAATTTCCTTTCTTGATAAGCTCTTCAAAACATTTAAGCAGCTTTGACACATCATAATAATGCAGACCTGTTGTCGGTTCATCAAAAACAAACAAAGTATGCCTGTCCTCATCCTGAAAGGTAAGATGATAAGCAAGCTTTACTCGCTGCGATTCACCTCCAGAAAGTGTTGTAGCAGATTGTCCTACACGGAGATATCCAAGTCCGACTTCGTCCAGCACTTTTAATTTTTTCACTATTCTTGGAAACGGCTTAAAGAAATTTGTTGCTTCAAGCACAGTCATTCCCAGAACTTCGCTGATATTCTTATGCATGCCTTCATTTCCCTTAAGCTTAATGTCGAGCACTTCCTTTTTATAACGCTTGCCTTTGCATACCTCGCATTCCAATATAATGTCCGCCATGAACTGCATTTCGATCTTTATGTTACCGGTACCTTCACAGGTCTCACATCTACCTCCCGGAACATTAAATGAAAAGTATCCTGAATATAGATTCTTTCTTTTCGCCTCCGGTGACTCGGCAAAAGTTTCCCTTACAATATCAAACGCTTTGATATAAGTGACAGGATTGCTTCTTGAAGTTTTGCCGATAGGATTTTGATCCACCATTTCTATTGAATCAATATTACCCGTCACTTCAAGTGAATCATGCTCACCGATCTTTTCATTGTACGATCCTTCGATCTTCCTTTTCAAATCGCCGTAAAGAATATTATTGATAAGAGTTGATTTGCCCGAGCCGCTGACGCCTGTGACACACACAAACATTCCAAGCGGAATGTTCACATCGATATCCTTAAGATTATTCGCGCGCGCTCCTCTGATCTTTATATATTTTGTTGACTTGTCTGTCTTACGTCTTACTACCGGCGCGTCTATTTTTAGCTTTCCGCTTAAAAATTTTCCCGTCAATGATTTTGAATCTTTTAAGATCTGTTCATACGTTCCCTGAAAGATAATCTCTCCGCCAAGCTCACCTGCAAAAGGACCCATATCGACTATCTCATCGGCTTCCTTCATCATCTCACTGTCATGCTCTACGACTAAGACTGTATTGCCGAGATCACGAAGAGATTTCATTATGTTAATTAATTTATTGTTATCTCTCGGATGAAGCCCGACCGAAGGTTCGTCAAGAACATATATCGACCCGACAAGTGATGAACCCAATGAGGTTGAAAGATTTATTCTTTGCGATTCACCTCCGGAGAGTGTGTTTGACAGCCGGTCAAGCGTAAGGTATGTTAGTCCGACATCATTCAGATATTTAAGCCGTGAGATAATTTCTTCCAGTATCCTGTCAGAAACTTTTTTATCGTAATCATTCAGCTCAATGCCTTTAAAGAATTCATACGCCTCTTCAATTTTCATTCTTACAATTTCAAAGATAGTCTTGTCCGCAACCTTCACATACAAAGCTTCCTTTCTTAATCTTGAACCGCTGCATTCACTGCAAATAGTGAAAGCCCTGTACCTGTTGAGCAGTACTCTGTAATGAAGCTTATAAGCGGCTTCCCTTTCGATCATCTTGAAAAACTTATTCAGTCCAATATATCTCTTGCCGCCTTTTGAAATATATTCTTTCTGCTTATCGGATAGCTTGTTGTATGGAAGATGAACATCAACTCCGTATTCATCAGCTTCACTGATCAGATCGGTGAGATGTGCAGAATGCTTCGGCGTGCCGAAAATATTTATCGCCCCGTTAAAGATGGATTTTCTTTTGTCAGGAATTACAAGGTCCATGTCAATGTCCATTGTCCTGCTGAATCCCTGGCACTTTTCACACGCGCCGAATGGATTGTTAAATGAAAAAAGCTTCGGTTCAGGCTCTTCGAACTTTATTCCGTCCCGCTCCAGATACTTATTATAATTATGGTCCTCAAAGCCCTCGTCCTTAAAGAGCCGCACGGTTGCATAACCTTCGTTCTCACGGAATGCAAGCTCGATGGAGTCGTTCATCCGCGTAACCGATTCATTGTCTGAAGATTCGAATGTAAACCTGTCAATTAAAACCGTAAGAGTGTTCTCATTCAATTTATTGTTTCTCTTATTAATCATATCTCTGAACTTTTCGACGCTCATATCATTCAGATCAACTACCTCATCATCAATAAGAAATTTATAAAAGCCATTGCCTTTAAGTTCATTAATTATATAATCGAGACTATTGTCGTTTTCGAATGTAAAAGTTGTAAGTACATAAAGCTTTTGCGGCTTCCCTCCTGATAACTCAGTAATCCCGCTTATGATGCTTTCGGGAGAATCTTTCCTGACGATCTTCCCGCTGACAGGTGAATATATTTTTCCAATGCGCGCGAAAAGTAACCTGAGGTAATCATAGATCTCAGTCGTTGTTCCAACTGTCGAACGCGGATTCTTTATCTGCGTCTTTTGCTCTATCGCCATTGACGGTGCAAGACCTGACATAAAGTCAACGTCAGGCTTATTTATCCTCTCAAGGAACTGTCTCGCGTAGGATGAAAGACTTTCAACATATCTTCTCTGTCCTTCGGCATAAATGGTATCAAAAACCAGTGATGACTTTCCCGAACCGCTCACTCCGGTGAATACTATAAGACGGTTCTTCGCAATATCAATGCTGACATTCTTAAGATTGTGAACACGCGCACCTTTGATTATTATGGTTTTCCTGGGATCTGTGAATTCCGGTTGTTTTACTTTCTTAGATGTGATCTTTTTGTTTGTCAATGTCATAAATTTCGTAACTGTGAATTTAAAACTTTATAGCTTTAGAAACAGTTCAATTCCTCATACAAATCTAACTCATTCAAAATCCTGTTAGTGTATTACTTTAATTAAATTTCTTCGTTAATTTGTAAAAAAAAATTTATGACTTCGAAAACACTTCTAATTGTTTTCTTTATACTAATATCATCAATCTCTTATTCACAGGAATTATACATAGTTTCCCACCCGGCAGCTAATTTATCCAAGAACCGTATTGAATTAAGAAATAACATATTGAGCTATGATAATTTCAAGTATTACCATAACTCCTTTGCATTGAACTACGGCATCACAGGAAATCTGACAATGTATAACGAGATCTTTTACACACTGGACAAAGGGTATAAGTTCTTCGGCAATTATGAAGTAACCGGAAGATATCGATTTCTTGATTTCGATAAAAAGAATTATCACCTCCGAGCTGCATTCCAGTCAGGCGCATTGATACCTGTAAATTCCAAGCCGGTTGTAAGCGGACAGGTTGAATATGAGCTTCATCCCGGTCATAAGGTGCAGTTCTATAATTTTATCGGCAACGTTACAGTACCTTCTGTTGATTTTCACACCACTGATAATTTCACAATTAAGAATGATCTTATCGTTACTAATCTTATCAAAAGATTCTCTGTGACCGGCGAGGTGGGCTATAATATTAATCTTCCGAAAAATGATTTTAAGTTTGGAAATTACTTTGACGGGTCATTATCATTCGGATACTTGCTCCTTCCAACACGTTATAAAGGATACAATGATATCAACGTGAACCTATATCTCGAAAACAAAGCATTCTATTTTATGAAAAATAAATTTCTCGGTACAGAGATTTCTAATTCAGGAGGGTTCAGACTGGATTCTTACATCGGTCTTCAGACAATTTTTCTTTCATCGCTTATGTTTGAATTTTCATACAAGATCCCCGTCCATTCAAATGAATATGTTGAAACTACCGTCGGTAAACGATCTACTGCATTGATCATAAGCATGAGATATTTATTCTTTCTCTAATATTTAATCCGCATTTAATTTTTTCAACAATTTTTATTTAACTAGATAAATGAAAACTTCTGTCAAGATTCTTATATTCGCAAGCGTAGTTCTTTATTTCTCAATAGAATATTTCACTGACCTGACGTCACTCATACCTTCACGTAGGGAAAAATTGGAAGAAAAAAGGTCGGAGGTAAAGTTTCCGAATGATCAGGAATATTTCAAAAGAACTTTTCCATTCGGTACGGCAGATGCAGACGCGCACCTTATTGCGATGGAAAGAGGAAATCAAATGAGGCAGGAATCTGTAACGGACAACTCAACAGCAGCATGGGAATTCGCGGGTCCTTATAATATCGGCGGAAGAGTTTCAGATATTGAATATGATCCCGGCAATGGAAATATAGTTTATGCCGGCGCGGCAACAGGCGGCGTTTTCAAATCAACAGATGCCGGGCTTACGTGGAATCCTATCTTTGATGATTTTTCAGTTTTACCGATTGGTGATATAGCTGTTGATCCGGTTAATACAAATAATATTTATGTTGGAACCGGAGAAGCCAACGGAGGTCATAATAATTTTGCAGGCGGTGGAATGTATAAGTCAACAAACGCCGGTGCTACGTGGCAGCAAATAGGTTTGCAAAGTACAGTTTCGATCGGAAGAATAGTAGTTGATCCTTCAAATCCGCTGAAGGTCTATGTCGCGGCTGTAGGATCATACTTCGGACCAAATCCCGACAGAGGCATCTACAGAAGTGATAATGGAGGAGCCAATTGGAACAAAGTTTTATTTGTATCCGATTCAACCGGAGGAATTGATGTAGACATTGACCCCATTAATCCGAATAATTTACTCGCTGCAATGTGGCAGCGGACACGCTATCCAAACGGGGGTGCTCTATTCGGCGCAACCAGCGGAATATATAAATCGACAAACGGCGGTGATAACTGGACAAAGCTCGGACCTGCAAACGGTCTTCCTAATTCTTCATCAACAAATGTTGGAAGGATCGGTCTCAGCATTTCAAAATCAAATCCTAACATTGCGTATGCACTTTTCACTAACGGAAGTAGTTATCTGGGATTCTTTAAGTCAACAAACGCAGGACTTAACTGGACAAACGCAAACCCGGGCAATACTTTGCAGACGGGCTTTTCATCCTTTAGCTGGTATTTTGGGAATGTAAGGATACATCCCACCGATCCTAATGTTGTGTATGTACTGGATTTCGCGATAATGAAATCAACAAATTCC
This sequence comes from bacterium, assembly GCA_034439935.1. Classification (GTDB taxonomy): domain Bacteria; phylum Bacteroidota; class Ignavibacteria; order Tepidaquicellales; family Tepidaquicellaceae; genus JAGPCH01. The sequence goes on along the minus strand of JAWXBH010000020.1, from coordinate 7,087 downwards.
GGAACGACCTGGACGAACCTGACCTCATTTGATATCCACGTGGATAATCATGCGCTCGCATTCAAGCCCGGAGCACCTAATACGATCATAGAAGGAAATGACGGAGGGATCTATATTTCATCAAACTCAGGAAACTCCTTTACAAAAGTTGCCTCGTTGCCTTTTACACAATTTTATGAGATCGGCATTGATAAAAATAATCCTGACAGACTCTATGGCGGAACACAGGATAACGGAACCAACAGAACTACAACAGGAGGATTGAATGACTGGGAAATTATTTATGGCGGCGATGGTTTTTATGTCATCGTTGATCATACTAATCCAAATATTATTTATGCGGAATCACAAAACGGGGGACTCGGCAAATCAACTGATGGGGGTAATTCATTTGATGACGCAACGAACGGTATTAACGGTTCTGAAAAAACCAACTGGTCAACACCCGTTGTGATGGATCCGGTTTACAGCAATATCCTGTATTACGGAACGAACAAAGTATACAGAACTACTAACGGCGCAGGCTTATGGACAGCCGTGAGTCCCGATCTTACAAACGGAAATCAGACACGTCTCGGAACAGTTACAACGATCGCCGTCGCTCCGACAAATTCAAATGTGATAATCGCAGGCACCGATGACGCAAATGTCTGGATCACTTCAAATAACGGAACCAACTGGACTAAAGTATCTTCAACACTTCCGTATCGATGGATCACACGCGTAGCGATAGATCCCGTCAACGAAAACATTGCATACGTAACATACAACGGCTTGAAATGGCGTGACCCTCAGCCGCACGTTTTCAGAACAACTAACAAAGGTCAGAGCTGGACAGACATCAGCAGTAATCTTCCCGATGCACCCGTGAACGCTTTTGCTATCGACCCGCTGAGACCGAATGTACTGTTTGTCGGTTCGGATGTCGGAGCTTATGTCAGCTTTAATACCGGGCAGAGCTGGCAGTTTCTCGGCACTGGACTTCCGATGGTTTCGGTTTATGATTTTAAAATTCACCCTACTGCCTATTATCTTGTCGCCGGTACTCACGGCAGATCAATGTATAAAATTGATCTTACTCAGGTTGTCGGCATAAATTCAAATGAAGAAATTATTGCGGATGATTTTACACTTGAACAGAATTATCCAAACCCTTTCAATCCGGTCACAACTATCAAATATAAAACATCAGGCTCAGGAAATGTTAACTTAAAGATCTATGATGTGACAGGCAAAGATATCCGCTCCCTAATTTCGAAAGTTCAGCCTGCTGGAACATACACAGCAGCATGGAACGGAACGGACAACCGCGGCAGCACGGTATCAAGCGGAATTTATTTTTATACACTAACATCTGATGTCGGCAAAAATCAGATTTCTACACTTACGAGGAAAATGATGTTTATAAAATAAATTTATATTGGGTAATTTTGAATAAATCATAAACTAATCCAATCTCTCATGATAAAAAATTACCACACTCATTTCCTTTTAGTAGTCGCAATGCTGATCCTTCTTAGTTTTACAAATTTATTTTCACAAACAACTGTAACAGTCACCTCATCAAAGGACAATACCTTATTTGATTTTCCGGGCAGCACCATAAGTAACGGTGCGGGAAATTACTTCTTCGCAGGAAAGACGGCGGGAGATGTCATCCGCAGAGGTGTTATCGCATTTGATATCAACTCAGTCATCCCTCCATGCGCTGTGATCCAAAGCGTTTCACTAAAACTTCATATGTCAAAAACGATCTCGGCAATTAATCCTGTCCAATTAAGAAAAATTACTTCTGACTGGGGCGAAGGCACTTCAACTGCAGTAGGAGAAGAAGGTCAGGGCGCACCCGCTGAGGAAAATGATGCAACCTGGATGACAACTTTTTACGATACACAGTTCTGGATAAATGCGGGTGGCGATTTCTCAAATACAGTCAGCGCGAGTGCCAATGTCAACGGCTTAGGTTATTATACATGGGGATCAAATGCACAGTTAGTAAACGATGTTCAGGGATGGATCAACGGAAGTGCTTCTAATTACGGCTGGCTTGTCCTCGGCGATGAATCAACTTTCCCGAGCGTTAAGAGATTTGACACCAAAGAAAATGATTCGGTTAATTTTCGTCCGGCTCTTACAGTTACATATACGATAAACAAAGTTGCTTTAAATCTGACAACCCTGATCAACGGATTCTTTGATGGATCTGTAATGAGAAGTGATACCGCCGGAGTTTATCTTAGAAATGTTTACTCGCCTTATGCTAAAGTAGATTCCGCCAAAACAATTCTCAACTCATCAGGTAATAGCGTGATGTGCTTCAATAATGCATCAGGCGGACAGTATTACATCGTAGTTACTCACAGAAATTCAATTGATACATGGTCTAAGCTCGGACAGACGTTTGCTGTTGATACACTTAAAAATTATGATTTTACAAATGCGCCGACCCAGGCATTCGGTGATAATCTTGCTTTCAATACCGGTAAATATTGTATGTTCAACGGAGATATGAGCAGGGACGGTTCGGTAGATGTGACTGACATAGTCGGGGTTTACAATGACGGGACAAACTTCTTTTCGGGATATCTTGTAACCGACATGAACGGTGATGATTTTGTTGATGTCACTGACTTGCTGATCACATATAATAATTCATCTAGTTTTGTTTCGATAGCAAGACCATAGAGAGTTTTGGATCTTATATCCTGGATTGTAGATTTGTTTTCATTAAATCTAAAATCCGGGATCCAAGACTTAAATTCGGATTTACTAAAACCCAGATCTGAAAACTAAATCTAATTCTAAGATCTGAAATTTAGTCCCATATACTTCATTATCCTTCTGACATGTCTTTAATTCTTCAGTCCGCACTTTTCAACAAAAAAACATATTCTGAAATTATAAAATATTATAAAAAACAATAACATGAAAAGATCGGATCTTAAGGACCTGCCGGAATTTTATGACAGGTACATAAACAAGTCTCCCGACGTTGAACTGCTCAATGCCCTTCAGATTTCAATTGATGAGTTAAGTGAAATTCCGCTTGAGAAATGGAAATCGATCGGAAGCAAGACTTACACTCCGGGTAAATGGACAATAAAGGACATCATACAGCATTTGATAGATACGGAACGAACCTTTAATTACCGTGCACTTGCTTTTGCAAGAGGAGAGAAGCAGGCAATGCCTTTCTTTACGGAGGATGATTACGCATTTACTGCCAATGCCGAAGGAAGAACGATCGAAGAGTTGTTAGATGAATTAAAAATTGTGCATCAGTCATCGCTTTCATTGTTCAGATCGTTTACACCGGAAGTTTTGAATAGGACCGGCAAGGGCTTCAAGGGTGATTACTCTGTCGCGGCGATCGGCTTCATGTTGCCCGGTCATCAGCGCTGGCATTTTGAGGTGATCGAAGAAAAGTATTCGTCACTTTCAGAACTTATGAAAGCTGACTGATCTTCTCACCAAGCCAGTTACGTCTGGATGCAAGAGGTGTTTTCTCATAGAGGTTAACAATCTCATAAAGATCTTTTTTACCGGCGTCTGTTTTAATTTTGATCAGCATCTGATACATCTTCAGAAAATTGCGTGTATATATTTTATGGATCTTCGGTATCTCTTTGTGATTTCGTAAGTAATGTCTGAACTTATCCATTTCTGAAAATGCCTCTTCGAATTTTTCCGTTTCATAGTAACTGCATAACTTCAGCACGGAAGAATCACAGTAGTGAAGATAATTTGTGCTCTTGAAGTTCGCAAGATAGCTCATTGACCTGCCGTACTCCCGCTTTCCAAAGTACAGCCGTGAATAGGATAGATTTGTTTCATCATCACGTGTATCAACGGGAAGCTCCTTTGAATATTTATTAATAAACTTTTCTGTCCATTCAAACTTTTTAAGTATGATCCCGAGCAGCACATAATTCCTGAAGGTTCGCACATGGAAATATTTTTTATTAATATCGAGATGGATGCCAAGCTTCAGCTTTTCATTATAAAGCTTAAACAGCTCAAGCTGAAATTTTTTTATCCCGTAATTATGACGAATGATGCAATAATAGGTCATTATGTTGTACTGGTTTATCTTGTAATCTTCAGAAAGCCCCGGACTTATCCTGTCAAAAACCTTCCTGCCTTCAAAGTAATTTTTTTCTTCATCCGGATCCTTAAATGCTTTGTAAAAAAAATACTGCATAGTTAAGATGCCGGACAGATCAGGATTTATCTTTGCTGCTTTTTCGAGTATCTCATCTATGTTAATTTTTGCAAGCAGCTCTTTCACAATGTTGAACTCATAATTCCTCTCTGTCTGCTCCTGCTGTAAAAATTCTATTCCGAATTCAAAGAGATTTGTTAAAAAAATACACGTTGAGTAAAATGAGAACTCATAATAACAGTCAAAGGCATATTCGGAAATTTCCTGTCTTCTTAAAAAATCCAGATGCTCTCTTTTTAAATAAAGAGTGTTTAGAAATTTCAGATCATTCTCCGGTAATGACTGTAGCTGATTATTGAAAGCATTATATTTGCTTTCATAAAGTCTCACGTTTTTATTTTTATAATAGGATAGTAAAAGCAGTTTTTGTTTTTCAAGTGGATTTTCCTTAAGAGTTTTATATATCATAAATTCCTCAGCAAGCTTGAATAATTCTGACAGTCTGTTCTTAAGTGTCTGGCTGTTAAATTTCTTTCCCGGATAGATCTTTGAATACAATTTTTGAGATTCAATGTCCGGGCTTTTCCTCTGCTGAAGTTTTGCGATCTGATTTAAAATTGGAACATAGTTTCTGCCTTTGGAATAGACAGGAGAGCGTATAAACTTTTTGAACTCCTTTATATCACTTTTTGAAAGGGTGTTTATAATGTCAAAAAGCTTTGAATTTGTAATTTTCATTGGGTATTGAATTTTATTCAATTGTACACAAAATGGTTTAAATCGTCGCTTTATTAAATACAATTTTTAAAACAGCGGGTATTTTTTATAAAATCATTCTTTGCAGAGAAATTGCAGAATCGATATTTTTGATAAACAAACTTTACAAAAATTTATTAAACAATAAATCATTTGAAAAAAATGTATAGATTCCTTTTGACTTTTTCTATCGTCTTATTATTTGTTTCAGAAGTTCTGGCTCAATGGTCTAACAACACTGCTGTAAATACTTCCATCTGTGATACTACCGGAGATCAGGCAACTCCAAAGATCGCTTCGACTTCAGACGGCGGCTGCTATATAATGTGGTTTGATAATCGCTTGCCGAATTACAAGGTTTATCTTCAAAGACTTGATGCGGCTGGAAATAAAAAATTCGGCACACAAGGTTTGCTTGTCAGCTCAAATACTCAGAATAGCTCGCTTCAGGATTTTAATATTGATGTTGATCCCTCCGGGAATGCTGTTCTTGTTTTTACTGACGTCAGATCAGGCATAATAAATCCTTACGCTTATCTCGTGAGTCCCGACGGAACATTGTTATGGGGACCTAACGGTGTAGCATTAACAGATTCAGTAAACGTTTCTCAGAATATTCCTGTAGTTGCTGCAACATCCGACGGCAACTATGTTTTTAGCTGGGTATATGGATCAGGTCCAAACCGTATCGCAATGCAAAAGCTCAATGCTGTAGGTCTGCCTCAATGGGGCGCTCCAAGAAAACTCAGAGGCACCGGCGCAGAAAATTTTAATTATCCGAGACTTGTAAGATCGGATAACGGAAGTGTAATAATGAACTGGGATGCTTATACGGGAAATGTCGCTACAACAGCTACCATTAAAATATTCGTTCAGAAATTTGCAGCCGATTCCACAAGGCAATGGACACTTCCTCAGGATACTGTTCAGAATCTCGGAAGAGTTGCAGGAATATCATTTCAGCCGACTCCTGTAAGCGACGGTAACAACGGTGTTCTTATTTACTGGGTTGATGACAGAGACATAAATTCAAGACAAAGCATTTGGGCTCAAAGAATTAATTCAGCAGGTGTAATTCAGTTTCCTAAAAACGGATCTGAAGGATCTTTACTCAGTACTAACAATCATTTTTCACCTACTGCCACTTACCTTCCCGCTACCGGAGAAACTGTTATGTTCTGGACTGAGACCAACGGAGGTCAGACTATTGTCGGAGGATTATACGGACAAAAATTTGATGCAACAGGTAACCGGCAATGGGGTGCTAACGGAATTGAATTTAAAGCTCTTGATAATAATCAGCTAAGCTTTCTTTCGGTTTATTCAATTGATACAAGCGTAGTTGTCTCATACACTGAAGCAATATTCGGATCCGGTAACGGTCTTGTCAAAGCTTCAAGGATCGGTTCATCGTCAGCATTTCACTGGCCGGGTAACATTATTACAGCCAGCTCCATACTCAGCAGTAAAATAAGGAAGCAGTCAGCTATGGATAAGACTTCCGGTCAGACAGTAATGACATGGAGCGATAACCGTTCGGGGCAAGGTGACATCTATGCGCAGAATCTGAAATTTGACGGTGGAGCAGGAGCTTGTCTGCTTGATGTTAATATTGGTATTGAAGGATTCTGGAACGGAACCACACAGGTTCAGGATACAATGAGAGTTAATCTTCGTCAAAGTGTGAGTCCGTACAGTCTTGTTGAAGAATCCAAAGTCTATTTAAGTAATTCAGGAAACGCAGTATCAGGTTATGCTGCGGCTGCAGGAAATTATTATGTTCAATTGATCCACAGAAATGCGCTTGAAACATGGAGCGCTGCGCCTATCAACATTACAAAAGCATCTGTTACCGGCTATGATTTCACAACTTCACAAAGCCAGGTTTACGGAAGCAATTCCGTGCTGAAGCTTACAAGGTATTGTAGTTACAGCGGAGATGTAAATCATGACGCGACTATTGATGTAGGTGATGTTGTATTGGTTTATAATGACGGTTCAAATTTTGTCTCGGGCTATGTTGATACCGATGTTAATGGTGATAATTTTGTAGATGTATCTGATTTGCTTATCACGTATAATAATGCAACGAACTTCGTGACAGTAGCAAGACCGTAATTCAATTTTCAATGTTCAATGTTCAATGTTCAATGTTCAATGTTCAATGTT
>JAWXBH010000019.1:0-8673 GCA_034439935.1 bacterium | reverse complement strand
TAATTGATAATTGATAATTGATAAGTGATAATTGATCATTTCTTTATAACCGCTCTTCTGTCCTCTCCCCAGAAAAGTTTTTTCTTCAGTGTATTGAAATAAGTATAATTCAATTTCTTTATGATCTTGATCGTAAAATCCGCTTTGGTGAGTATTACTTCTGTCGGTGAATTAATGTTGATCACCGTTTGTCCGTCAGATGAAATTCTTACTTTCCCCTGTGAAAGGATCCTGATCTTAATCTCACCATCATCAGGAACAATTATAGGACGGACATTTAATGTATGCGGTGAAATGGGAGTTACAATGAAAACCTTGCTTTCCGGATTTACTATTGGTCCGTTACAGGAAAGTGAATACCCGGTCGAGCCAGCCGGTGTTGAGATTATGATACCATCTGAAATTATCCGGACTACCTTTTCATTATTATAAAATGTTTCTATCTCAAGCATTCTTACTGAATCACTCTTGTCGATAACAATGTCGTTCATTGCAAACAATATTTTTCCTTTATCCGATACCGATCTTATTATTACCTGCTCGGTAGTTCTGAATTTTCCTTTAACAAGCTTGGGAATAAAATTTTTAATTTCATCCGGACCTACTTCTGAAAAAAAACCCAGACGTCCGAGATTGATCCCGAGTATAGGTATGTTATTCCTGCCGGTCAGTTTTGCCGTATTAAGAAATGTACCGTCTCCCCCAAGTGAAAAAATATAATCGGCTTTGCTGAACATTACTTTCGGAGAGGCGGAATTCTTCTTCAGGTGAGGAGAAGTTTCTTTTACAAGATCTTCATCTATCAGAAAATCAATACCGCTCTTTTTAAGATAACCTACTATGTCATCAAGTAATTTTTTTACTTCTTTCTTTGATGTGTTCCCGAAAATTCCGAAGACAAGCTTATCCTTTTCCATTGGCTATTCCTGCGGTGGTATTGGATTATCCTGGTTGTGCTGATCTTCCTCAATGCCGCTCTTTTCAGGTGATTCTTTCTTCGGCTTGCTGCTTTCATCCACAAAGTTAAGTTTCAGATCGGCAACGGTCTGCTCCAGAAATCTCTTCTCATCATCAGCAAGATTATTCATGGTTTTTTCTTTAAGCATGTCAAGCATATCAATAGAAACCTGTGCTCCTTCGATCTCAATTTCTGTTTTGTTCGTGACCGGGTTTGGCAGCTTTCCGAGCTGCATCATTGTCTGCATTTGAAATGTGTAGATCAGTGAAAGGAAAAGCTGCTTGTTCTTGTCTTCATTCATATAAAGTATTTTTGAAAAGTTTTATAAATAATTATTTAATATTATTTATTGAAATAGATTTTATTCAAAAGAAAATAATAAGGAACCATCAGATGGTTTTTAAATAATGCCGGTACCTTTGTTTCGGTAGCTATTATTTCAGAGTAGCCCGGCTGTTTCATAAGCACTACCGGTACTCCGCACGGATAATAATAAAAATCATCCGTCGTTTGTGGACGCGGAAAATTAGGAAGATATTTTTTAATCATCCGCTCATACACCATTTTACCTGCATATTCTTTTAATACATCCCTCGCATCATTAAGATTATTTCTCACTCTCCCTAAAATATATTCAAAGATCAGCTTATCAAGCAGATTCATTTTTGAAATAAGTGAGTCCTCATCTGAGAATGGATTTACCTTTGCAAAATCATTTAATGTCTGAACTGAGATCGGCATTTGCGGAACCCAGTCTTCCGTATTATAAACTCTGAGCGCCCAACCCCCTCTTGTCAGATAATCAAAGTCATAGGCGTAAGATAAATTTCCCGGCTTCGGCGGCGCGCTGCAGTATGTTTTGAACATGACATCACCCGGAATTCTCTGACTGTCCAGATAACGAAGATATGATGTAACAAGATATGCAAGAGCACCTCCCTGACTGTGACCAACTATAATATAATCCTTTACACCGCTTGCGTAGTATTGATTGATCTTTTCAACAATGTCGCCGGATAGATATGCAAGACCTGTCAGCCAGCCGGCATGAACTGCAGCGCCGGGATATTCAGCGAGCTTATAAATGAAAACAAAATTGCTGTCAATTATTATTGAACCGTTAGCAGGAACCATCTCAGCATAAAAATCTTCAGCCCACGAATTTGCCTGAATGGTTGTTCCGCGTATACTGATCACACCAACACTGTCATCTCTTAGCCATAGATCCCATCTGTTATCAAGTCCTGCTGAATCCGATCTGTAAACCATTCTGTAATCTTCCGGTGCAGGAAGTGAAACGTTTATCCAAGGCGTATCGATCTGCCTCGCAGTTATTTCAAGTAATGCCTTGTATTCAACAGGATCAAAACCGGGTCTCAGCTTTGTCTGTGAAATAGAAATATTAACAAGTGTAAATAAAACAAGCGTTGTTACAAGGGGAAATAAAATTTTCACTAATTGTTTTTGATTTATGCAAAATAACCATTTTTAATATCAAATTTAAATTCTAAAAACATTTAATGAATTGGGAAATCATTTGAAGTCATTTGAAGTCAATAAAAGTAAAGTCAAAGTAAGACTGAATAATAATTATATCTTCCCGAGGTTGTTCCTTATTTTATGTTTTGGTATAGAGAAAAAGTTTTGAATATAAAAAAATTGTCTCACTTCTTTTAAAAGTGTGAGACAATTTTTCTCTCGTCTCCGCTGTGTCTCCCGCTCTTCTCAGGTTAACTTTACGAAGACCTCTAATGCGGGGACGCAGCGGATCGGCGGAAATTGGTAGAGAAACAGCTGGGACTAAATTTACTTTATTACAACCATTCTTTTAACATCTCTAAATTCTCCGGATTGTATCCTATAGAAATAAACACCGCTTGAAATATTAGCAGCATTAAAATCAATAAAATGGTTTCCAGGCTGTATGATTTCATTTATTAATGTCGCAACTTCTTTACCCAATAAATCATAAACCTTTAGAGTCACAAGTCCTTCCTGAGGAATTGAGTAGCTGATTCTTGTAACAGGGTTGAATGGATTAGGGTAATTTTGATCTAACATAAGATTTTCAGGAATAATTGAATTAGTAATCGTAATATTAACTGTCGTGTCAGGGTTTGAGAATGAACGAAGATTGCCATAAACATCGAATGGTCCGTTTCTTTCATCATTCCAAACGCAGATAACTTTATCTTTGTAATTAATAATATCACTTATTGATTTTCCTGAAGATGGAGCTTCAGAAGAAATTAAATACTTATTTCCAATCTTAACATCATTCTCGTAATATCTTTGAAAATATGGTTTTGATATTCCGCCAACATTTTCACTCCAAGCAGCAACATATCTCCCATCAGGTTTTTTGGAAATTTGTAAACCTCCAATATCATTTGAAGAACTATAAATCTTAAAATTCGAATTAACTTTTACTCCACTTTAGGAAAAGGATTGCGCATAAAATTGAGTTGCATTAAAAAAATCTCTATTATCACTCCATCCAATTAAAAACCTGCCCGAAGAATCAGAAGATATTTTTGGAAATCTTTGTTGATTAAGATTATTTGCATCGTCATTAACTTTTAGATTAACTCCAATTTTATTTCCAAAACTATCGTAGATTTGAAAATAAATATCTTCAGAATCTACGGACGATGGAGGCCGAGTATCATGCCATTATTGCCGGAGAGCCTGTTCAAAATCATTAATTAACTGAGCATAAAGTTTTACTGTACAGAATGGCAATGGCAGAAGTAAGAAGCAAAATATTTATATTTGCTCCAGGCTATTCCTGGTAAGTTCATTTTTTGTTTCACCGGTATTAACAGTTGACGCAGGTTCAAACAGCATGATATGTACTTCCTCATCAGCCCTTGGACGATGCTCGGTTCGCTTAGGCACAACGATCATCTCCCCTTCGGCAACTTCAACTGATCTGTCACGAAAGTCCATTGTAAACTTTCCTTTAACTACAATAAATAATTCATCTTCTTTTTCATGTGAATGCCATATAAAGTCGCCCTTAAATTTTACAAGCCGCACCTGCTGCCCGTTAAGCTCGGCAGCGATCCTCGGATTGAAATGATCCGTAAACAATTCTAATTTCTTTTTTTTATGTTAATTACTTCCATCTTAAATATTTTTTACTTAAATACTTCACTTAGTATTTTTTCCCTGTAATCAAATATGCTTTCAACTTTCCTTTTTACAAAAAGATTATGTGGAATGAATTCAAGAAACCCTCCGGGAGAAATATACTTAACCGTATCGGTCATTATGGTACTGTTTCCATCAGCTTCGAACCTGTGTTCATGTATCCATTCTTTGTAAGGACCTTTAAGCTGAATGTCTTCAAATAAATACGGCGGCTCCCACTTTGTAATTTCGGTTCGCCATTTAAATGTAATTCCATTAAGCTTGATCTTGTAATCGATCAACGCTCCCTTTTTCATTTCAACAGGAAGTTCGGAAGTGATCTTAAATCCAAGCTGTGGCGGGGTGAGCCGGTTCAGATTATCTGCTTTGCTGAAAAAGTCAAAAACCTCTTCAAGCTTTTTATTGATAACGGTTTTTCTTTTTAATATATGATAAGGCATAATTTTTATTTGATTTTTTCCTAATAGCCCTCAACCAGATCCTTTCATGAAAGTAATAGAGGATCATTTTTGTAAATACTTCCGTAAAACCGATCTCGAAAGCTTTTGTGTAATCTCCGGTGACAAAGTATGCGATCGTAATTGTATCGAGCGTACCGAATATTCGCCAGCTTACTCCTTTTATGAAGCTTCTCTTATGCATGTCTTCATATCTCTGCTTTCCGTCCGGAGTAGTGGATACAGTACGCATGATGTTGGAACCGTTCCAGATGCGTTCGTGAAAATAGTAAAGAATGATCTTTGTAAAAAATTCTATGCCGCCTATCTTTAATGCTTTTGATATATCCGAGGTGAAAAGCCAGGATAGAAATATCGTATCCATTGTCCCGATAATTCTCCACGTAATACCTTTTAACAAGCTGATTTTTTTGGAATCAGGAAGTAGCTGCATTCAGAATTTTTGATAAGGATTGTAAAATGCTTAAAGAATATTATGAAATCAAATCATTTCCACGATTCGTAGAAAGTTGTTTTTCTTCAATTCTAAAAAAATTAGTGGCTCCGATGTGAGACACCATCTCTTACTGAAATGGAAGCATGCTTTCTTGTTCAATCATACTGAAGATGTCTTCATAGAGTAACATCCGTCCACAATTAGGAAAAAACTTGCCACGAATTTCTCGAATGATCACGAATTAAAAATATTATCACTAATTTTAAAAACAGAATTAACATAAATTTATTTTGACAGCATAAGTATATATTGAAGGTTATTTAAAGGTTGATTTTAAAAATTTGATATTGGTGCAAAAATATTACTAAACATATTAAAATTTAAATTATTTAAATTTTTGAAAAACATTTTGGACAGCACTGTCACATAGTATATTTTTTATGCCATTATCTTAATAGTAAAGAAATATATAGTTTGCTATATTTGTCAAATTTTATGACCGACAATACGAAAGAAGAAAGAGAGCTCTGCCAGACCTGTCACACTCCCCTTGTTGGTACATACTGTCACGTTTGTGGAGAAAAAAAACTTTCGAGAGAAGATTTTACCATAAAGAAATTTCTTTCCCAGACTGTTGATGTCCTTGCTCATTTTGATTCAAAGCTGTTTAAGAGCGTTTATTATCTGGTTGCCAGACCCGGTTTCCTGCCTTACGAGTATAATCACGGAAGAAGAGTAAAGTATGCGAAGCCCATTCAGATCTTTTTTGTATTAAACATAATTTATTTTCTGATCCTGAATTATATCGGTTTTGATACTGTAACCAATCCGCTTAAGGATCATCTGGACAATTTTCTTTACGGCAGCATTGCAACATCAATGGTTGATCACAAACTTCAGGAACAAAATATATCGATGCCTGAATTTGAAACGCAATTCTATAATGAGATATATGTCGAATCAAAACTACTTATATTTTTAATGATACCGATGTTCGCGTTTTGCCTTATGCTTTTATTTTACGGCAGCAAATTTCTGTATTACGAACATCTTGTCTTCTCAACTTACTTTTTTTCGTTTATCCTTTTATTCTATACTGTATTTCTCAATATCTTCGATTACACGGTATATTATATCACCGAGTATAATATTGATATCAGCAAGATCATTGAAGTCGATGACTTCATTGCCACGATAATCGCGCAGTTAACAGCACTCGTTTATCTGTTTTTAGCATTCAAAGAAGCTTACGGTATTTCTTCAAGAGCCGCTGCTGTTAAAGCTATATCAGCAATTGTTGGTCTGTTCATAGTAGCTAATGTCTACAGCTTTATTCTTTTTATTATCGTTTACTGGAAAATTTGAATAACTTTATCACACGAGTGAAGGTCTGCTGCATAAGCAGTATTGACGAAGCAAATCTTGCAATTAAATACGGCGCTTCCGCGCTTGGACTTGTTTCAAAAATGCCGAGCGGTCCCGGTGTTATCTCAGACGAGCTTATCACTGAGATCATTAAGATCATTCCTCCCGGAGTCGCTTCATTTTTATTGACAAGTGAAGTTACTTCCGCGCCTGTAATAGTTCAGCAGAAAAAATTTGGAGTGAATACCATTCAGCTTGTTGACGAACTTAACATTCAGGAATATGCTAAGATGAAGGATGCAATGCCCGGAGTTTCACTGGTGCAAGTGGTACACGTAATCAATGAAGCATCTGTGGATTATGCTGTAAGGGTTTCGGATTATGCCGACGCTCTGCTGCTTGATTCGGGTAATCCCGGTCTCAAGCTCAAAGAGCTTGGCGGTACCGGAAGAGTTCACGACTGGAAACTGAGCAAAGCTATTCGTGAAAGTATTAGCATTCCTGTATATCTGGCGGGAGGTCTCAATGCGGAAAATGTTGCTGAAGCCATTGATACCGTAGAACCTTTTGCAGTAGATCTTTGCAGCGGTGTCAGAAGTAACGGCGAACTTGATGAAGCAAAGCTTATATCATTTTTTGATAAGGTCAGAAGCAGGTAAATATCATTGAACCTTTCTTAATAATCTTAATAAAAAACCTTACAGTTGAATTTTAACTGTAAGGTTTTTTTAATTTTATCGATCCGGAAAATAAATCTATTTCAGTAGGATCATCTTCTTTGTAGCTGTGAAGTTGTTTGCTGATATACTATAGAAATAAACTCCACTTGATAAGTTTGATGCATTGAAATTAAAGGAATAATAACCTGCAGTCTTCACTTCATTTACAAGCACAGCAACTTCTTTACCCGACATATCAAACAACTTAATATTTACTTTACCATCTACCGGCAAATCAAAGTTTATGCTGGTCGAGGGGTTGAACGGATTCGGATAATTTTGAGACAGATCAAATCTTGTAGGAATTCCAACATTAACTTCACTGCTTAAATTGAAATATTCGAAGTTACCATTGAAGTCTATTTGTTTCAATCTGTAGCTATAATTTCCTGTGGCAATGTTTCTGTCTGTGTAAGAATAGCTGTGTGAAGTTGTAGTTGTTCCGATTCCCACTACATTACCAACTCTTGACCATGATTCGTTGACTGATGATCTTTCAATATCAAATCCTGCATTGTTTGTTTCAGTCGCAGTTGTCCAGTTAAGAGTTACATCTCTTCTATTTAAAGTTGATGTGAATGATGATAATTCAACAGGGAGCAACGCATCTACATATCCTAACCCCCTTGGTTCAAAGACTAAATTGGTCTGTTGAACTGACACCACGCCGGCTGAAGTAATTATTAGAGCCCGATTTGTAATATCTGTGGCAAGAAAGTTTCCGGATCCTTGATAAACAGCGCCAAAGATTTCACCGTGAGTAAATCCTGATTGTACGACCGGTGTGGCTGCAAAGGTGGTAGTATTAATTTTTTCCATATTGGCAGTGGCATTACCTGACCAGTGGTAGATAAAACCATCATCATAATTATAAGCTATAACCTCGCCATCTAAACCCAAAGAAAATGGTCCGGCGAGAAATGTAGGGATACCTGTTGCAATGTTTATATTGTAAAGTCTTTCAGGATTGGTGGCACCCGATCCGGTCATACCATAAAGAATTCCGGTTGTGGAGGAGTAAGTGAGCGAAGAAAAACCATCACCAAGACTTCCAATATCCGTACAAACTCCTGTTGAGGGGACAACCGTAACTAATCTGCGATCCGCAGGACCTGTCGTTCTTACAATGGCATAAAACATTACATTGTCCGAATTCCAGGTAACAGAAGTAGCGCCTGCTACAGTAAAACCCGACAATGTTAACGTTTGTGACGAGAGTACTGTCCATGTAATATCTTGATAAACTTCGATGATGGGATTCTGTGAATCGGTACCTACAATATCGGCATTAATTTGTTTTGGCATAAAACTAAAAGAGAGTAGCATTAATAAGACTGCTATGAACCAGTTCCTTACTAAAGAAAAACAATAAGACTTTTTCATGATTTTTTTAATTTAATTAAAGAAAAAATAATTTTGGAAGAGAAATTAACAGCTTTGTATCTCTAAAATTATTTTCAACCTTCCTTCCAACAAAAATCAAAAATAATTACAATTATACAAAATTTTGAAGTTTATATTTACCATCCTTTTTTAGTTTATTAATGCAGTGTTAAAAATTTTGTTAAGTTTTTCGGGAATTTT
>JAWXBH010000018.1:0-6552 GCA_034439935.1 bacterium | reverse complement strand
CTCTAAAGCAATCCCACTCTCTGGAAAGAGAAGGTAATAAACTGTTACGATTCCCCTTCCTTGAAGATGTGTCTCAAAACTGATAAATAATTTTTACCTCTAAGGCTCAAAGAAAAGCAAAAACTTTAGCTGAGACATATAAAGATTTCAGTTATAATTATAAAAATCTTTTCTTAGAGTCTTCGTGACTTTGTGGTAAAAGTTTTTTTAAAAAAAAGAAAGCGGAGTTAATTGAAATTAAAAATTTTTACTTTCTAAATCCCATTGTTTTGGACGGTTGTGAAAAAAAAGGCATCTTCATACGAAAATGCCTTTTGCTGTAAAGTTAAATTTAAAATCTTATCTGATCATAAATCCTGCAGGTCCTGACGGATCAAGCATGCTTATCAGACTTGTCATTGGTATTGTTACCCGCTGAATTCCCATTACATAAGGAGCTACCTGGTAAGGATTAAAAATAATATTAAGACTGTCATTGCTTATGCTCCATTCTGTAAAATTCTTTGCATCGGCTGAAGCGCCGCTTAAGATCATATCACTTATGTTTGTCATTCCCTCTTTTTGTGCATAAGCAGAAAGCTGTTGGATGCTTTCTGTCGAAATAAAATTCAGATAATCCGAACCGCTTCTGAATAAACCGGATAATGCAAGCGGACCCGCTCCGTTATCAACAAAATTAAATGTTGTAATTGTTGTCATCGGATGAGCCATACCTGCGATGTAATTGAAAGTAGTAAGTTCACTGCATAACAAAGATCCGTTCACAACCCAGCCCGTGCTTGTAATTTCGAGCGAGCTTCCATTTCCGTTGACGGTTTTTTCCGGCATTTTCGTTACATCATTTACAAAGCTGTTAACAATCCCATTCACTGTTGTATCGAATGCGGTATTTATGTCCTGTGCGATTCCCCGGACTCCCATCAACGCTTCGGGTCCGAAGTTAACCTGAGGATATGTCGCTTTCACTGAATAATTCATCGTTGAGCTGTTATCTGAAATAGTTTTGTATGTTACTTCCATTTGCTGTGCGCTCACGCTTATCACAGTTAAGGAAAAAAGCAGAAGGAAAGAAAATATTTTTTTCATTTAGTTAAAGTAAGTATGATTGGTTTAAGATTATTTTATTAATGTCATCTTCTTGGTTAATGTAAAATTTTGTTTTTCACCATTTGCGATGATCTTATAAAAATAAATTCCGCTTGCAAGATTTTCTGCTGCAAAGGTTGCAGTGTATGACCCGGCGTTAAACTTATTATCTACAAGTGTAGCGACTTCCCTTCCGCTGAGGTCCATTATTTTCAATATGACACTGCTGTTGAATGGAATGTCAAAAACAATTTTAGTGGAAGGGTTAAATGGATTTGGAAAATTCTGTGAAAGAGAATATTCAGCAGGAATACCTGTTCCGTTATTCGCTACTGATGATGTATTGGTAATTGTGAAATTTGTGTTTGACAGATCAAAGAAAATATTCCCTATTGATTCAACCTTGATCCTTGCATTAGTAATGTTCAGGCTAGGAACTGTAACCGGTTGTGAACCGTCGTTTGGAGTATTAGCCGCTAACATGGTCGGAAAAGTATTTCCTCCGTCGGTTGAAAGTTTTATGTTTACATTGGCAACACTCACCGGAGCTGCAGTGGTATTTGCAACATTCCAGGTCACTGTCTGCGTTACATTTGAATTCCAGGTTACATTTGTATTTGGCTGTGTTACAAGAAAAGGTCCCGCAGTCTGATCAGCATTAAATTCAACAAGAGAATAATCAACTCCTCCTCCTGCGATAGCATTGTCTCTGACTGTCAATCTGAAGGAAAGTGTCCTTGTATAAGTCGGGAGTCTTTCTCCGGTTACAGTATTGTTAGCTAATAAATTACTTAATCTCGGAAATATTCTTGTTGAGCTTGTGTCCGCTCTGAAAGATCTGAAGATCGGTGCTGTCCCGGTGGGGTTGCTTGGTGAGCCGGCAGGACCCAGATCCATTTCTTCCCAGATGTATGTAAGTGAATTAGGATTTTCGGCGTCTGTTGCAGAGCCCGTCAGTTGAAAAGGTGTTCCAACCGGTATTGTAAATCCGCTCGCAGGAACAGTCACATTCGGATGTGTATTGCCTGTCGGAGTTATAACCGGGCAGGTACTACCTGCTGCGAGTTGTGTAAAGATCACCATTTCGGTAAAGTTGCCTGTATGAAAAAGAGCATCACTGTTGCTTTGCAGATTATCGCTTCCGCAAATTCCGGCATATCCCATGATAGTACTTCCGCTGCCTGGCTCCCATGCTGTTCCTGCATTTCTGTTGCCGCCGCCGCACGCACTTTGCTGACTGTTAAAAGAATGATTACCGCTGAACTGGTGTCCGATTTCATGTGCAACATAATCAATATAGAACGGATCGCCGGTTGGTGACGGTAATCCTGTTACTCCTCTGGCTTTTGCACCGTTGGAGCAGACGCACCCCAGAAATGCGACTCCGCCGCCTCCTGTACTGAACACATGACCGATATCATAATTTGCAGGTCCTATTACCTGGTCAATATTTGTCTGATTTTGTCCAAGCATTGTGTTACCGTTATTATTAGTATAAGGATCAGTAGCTGCTGTTGTATAAACCAGAAGGTCATTGTTGGCAATTAAAACCATTCTTACGGCAAGATCTTTTTCATAAACGCCGTTAACTCTGTTCATCGCAGTAGTAATTGCAGCCATTCCAAGCACAACTGTTCCACCGTGAAAAGTGGTATATTCACCTGTTGATGCCATTGCAAGACGATATGTTCTCAGTTCGCTACCTGTTGTGAATGAACCTTGTGTGAAATTTATTCCGTGTTCATCTGTCGCATTTGCTTCTGTAAAGCATTCAAACTGTTGGGTTGAAGCCAGCTCATCTTTGTAATATGAAATATAAATTTCTTTTTCATTTGAGCTATAGGGATCAATAAAATAATTTCCCCTTACCGACAGCACCATCCCGTGAAAGCCGGCTGCGGTAACATCAATTTTTCCGGTCGCGTATGGATCATCTATTCCTTTTATGTTGTAGGTCTTTGTTTCAGGAAATTTTGCCGCAAGTTCCGATTCCATTATATTGTATTCCGAAACTGAAAATTTTGACATGCTACCGTTAGGCATTGGAAGTTCAATGATGAGCGGTGAATTTTTTGCCCGGTCTGTAAATTCAAACGGAGCGTTTTGTAATAATGATCTTAATTCCGGAAGATTGGATTTTACTGTCCTGTAATTTGCAGGAACGATCCTTCTTTCTCCTTTTATGTTAAAGCTCCCCTCTCTGATATCAGACCATACAGCCGGACTTGTGCCTGCAAAAAGTTTATTTGAAATAAAACTTTCGCATGACATTGCCAGAGTAATTAAAGCAATGGCAATCAGAGTAAATCTTAATGCACTTCTCATCGTTGATTATTAAATTTAAATTTGATTTGGTTGTAACAAATATAGCGGAAATGAATTTTTAAAACTATATTGATATTGAAAACTGAGGATGGTTGTTAACAGTGCCGTCCAAAATAATTTTAATCAACACTTGAAGGTCTTAAAATTAATCAGCAAACAGGATAATCATAATTGTTTTTAAAACGAACCCGCCTGTCATAAATTGCCGGCAATTTATCACCAGCGGGAAACTTTTCTTTGCTAAGCTTTCTGGCGCCTGTCCCGCAATGCTTTTATGCGGGAGTTTTTCAAAAGAAAGCGCACTTAATCGAAACTAAAATTTTCATTTTCTAATTCACATTGTTTTCGACGGATGTGAGTTGTTAAGGATTCCGGAGAACAAAAAAAATTGCACTACTTTGTAAGCGCGGCGAATTCTTTCTGAAATCTTTTGTGAGATGTATAATGAATGGTGTTAAAGCCAAATGATTTTGCACCGAGTATATTTGTTTTCAGATCATCTATGAACAGCGACTCTTCTGGATTGAGCCCGAACTTTTGTATCAGGTGTCTGTAAATTTTCTTTTCCGGCTTAATGCATTTTACTTTATAAGATAAAATTCTCTTCTTTATATATTTGACGTATGGAAAATTATTATCAATAAAATTTATATGTGAAGCGTCGACGTTTGAAAGCATGAACAGTTTATAGTCCGAGTCAAGCAGCTTGTTTTCGAGAAAGTTTTTCATTGCTGTGTTTTCCCAGAAGATGTCACAATACAAATAATAAAAATCCTTGTAACCTATCCTGAGATTGAATTCCTTTTTCAATAACTTAAATGCCTGCTTTATGTCAAGGCGATTAGCGCCGATCTTGAGATCAAATTTATTATCAATAAAAAATTTTTTGAGCTTCCTGGCGTTGACTCTCTTTTCAAGAAGGGAAACTCCGTCATAAAAATAACAGTAATCGAAGTGTACCAGCGTATTACCGAGGTCAAAGATTATATTTTTAATTTTTCCGGGTGGCAATTAAAGGTATTTGGTTTCAATTAAATTCAAATCATCATCCAGAATATATTCTTTGGGTGAACCGGTGGGAATTTCTGTTTCAAGTATCTGCTGTGGAGTAAGCTTTTCCAGATACATCATCAGCGCTCTGAGACTGTTACCGTGCGCGGAAATTATTATGTCCTTACCTTTTTTTAATTCAGGTTCGATCTCTGAATGGTAATAGGGCATGACACGCTCAGAAGTTGTTTTCAGGCTTTCACCGTTTGGCGGAGGTATGTCAAAGCTTCTTCTCCAGATCTTCACCTGATCGTCACCGAATTTAGTCCTGCACTCATCTTTATTAAGTCCCTGCAGGTCACCGTACTTTCGTTCATTTAATGCGAAATTTTTTTTTATGGGAATGTTCTCCTGACCTGTTTCCTTTAATATTATGTCGAGGGTCTTTTGCGCCCTTATCAGATCGGAAGTAAATGCTTCATCGAACTTGACCCCTTTCAGCTTTTCACCTGCCTTCTTTGCTTCCCCGATACCGGCAGGAGAAAGATCAACATCGATCCAACCGGTAAATTTGTTTTCAAGATTCCATTGAGACTGTCCGTGACGTACGATTACTAATTTTGGCATTGAGAAATTTTTTATTGAAATATTTTCAAATTAGTTTAAAAAAATATTTCTTACAATTTAAATTGATGTCTTTGTGAAGAGATTTTTTGATGCTGACATGCGGCTATGTGGTGGTTATTCATTCTTCCATTTTATCGAGCAGCCCATAGATGGGATCTGTTCGAAATCAATTTCCTTACCGTCTATCAATAATTGTATCGCGTTCTCAAGTTCTTTTTGAGTAACTTTGCTTTCATCTTTCCAATTGTCATCAAGCCGCCCACGGTAACGCAGTTTTCTCTGCCTGTCATAAACATAAATGTCGGGAGTGCATACTGCTTCGTACAGCTTTGCGACATCCTGAGATTCATCGATCAGATAAGGAAAATTTAGCCCATACTTTTCCGAAAAAAGCTTCATGTTTTCAAATGAATCTTCGGTATGGGAAACAGGATCGTTTGAATTGATCCCAATAAGCTGAACACGGCTGCTTCGAAATTTATCCTGCAGCAATGCTAATCTTTCAGCGATTGCTTTTACATAAGGACAGTGATTGCACATAAAAATAATTACAAGAATATCCTTCTCATCAAAATTTTCCGGAGAATAAAATTTTTCATCAGTTCCTTTTAATGAAAAGTTTATAATCGCAGAGCCAAGATTGTCCTTGTTGCTGTAGGTAGGCATGGTGATATTTATTTAATTAAAATTTTCGTCAAAACCTTCTTCAGTTTCCTCTTTCTCTTCCATTTCAGGATGATAATCTTCGTACACAAAAGTTATCTGCTTATTATTGTCTTCGATAACCTCATTAAAAACTTCCTCTGTAACAAATCTGTATTTTTCTTTGTCATCATATTCACCGTGTGAGTGAACAATAATATGATGGACATCAAGCGCAACGATAAGTCTGCGAAGCTCCGCTTTCAGATCTTTGGGATCAACCTTTTTCGTTTCCTTAAACTTTGGCTTACCGATCTTTTTATAAACGCTGACCATCTTTACTTTGGAGTGATCCTTCTCGAATTCTTCAACCTGTTGTATGAATTCTTCATCATCTTCTTCGTCAAGTTCGCCGGGCATTTCTTCTTCAAGCATTTCCTCGATTTCACGCTCATCTCTTGGAGGACGTTCGTCATCCATATCGTCAGGAGAAGATTTCTTTTTTGATTCTTTTATTTTTTTGTTTTGAGTTTTCTTGCTTTCCATTTTTTACTTATAAGTTTTCGTTGAGATCAGGGATCTTCTGTTAATTACTTCGCTGATTTGGCTTACATACAAATTACAAGAATTATTTTAATTATCAATTAAAAATTTTTTATTAATTTGATATTTTTTCAGTGCTGTCCAAAACATTTTTATCAACACTTAAATAGTCTTAAACTAATCAACAATTAATGTAATCATTATCAGTTAAAAGAACCCGCCTGTGAGAAATTGCCGATAAGAAATTCAGGGCAATGGCGATAAGCAGGAATTCCCGAGTCAAGCACCGCCTGCAAAGTCATAACCAGGTTATTTGTTGGAATTCCTGCCGCCATTGAT
>JAWXBH010000017.1:0-21476 GCA_034439935.1 bacterium | reverse complement strand
TTTTTAATTCGTGATCATTAGTGAAATTCGTGGCAAGCTTTTTTCTTATGTTGGACGGATGTGAACGATTTTGCATTGTCACTTACAAATGGTCTTAAACACAAATTTAGAAAATATTATCTTGTAAAAGTATTTTTCACATCAATGACTTTTAACTTTTAACCTTCAACTTTTAACTTTCAACTAAAGAGCATGTTCACACAATTTCAACCGGTTTTACAAAAAGAATTAGATTCAATTAAAGAGCAGGGACTATTTAAGAAGGAGCGCATAATTGAAACTCCGCAGGGTTCCCGGATCGAAGCTAACGGAAAAGATGTCCTTAACTTTTGCTCGAACAATTATCTCGGGCTGTCTTCACATCCCGATGTCATTAAAGCTGCACATGAAGCGCTGGACGAATGGGGTTACGGAATGTCATCAGTGCGTTTTATCTGCGGCACACAGACAATTCATAAAACTCTTGAAGAAAAGATCAGCAAATTCCTGGGCACCGAAGACACCATACTTTATGCCGCTTGCTTTGACGCGAATGGCGGAGTGTTCGAGCCGCTGCTTAATGAAAAGGACGCGATCATTTCTGATGAGCTAAATCATGCAAGCATCATTGATGGTGTCCGGCTTTGCAAAGCAATGAGATTCCGTTACAAGAATAATGACATGAATGATCTTGAGGAAAAATTAAAAGAGGCAAAACA
Source organism: bacterium (assembly GCA_034439935.1). Lineage (GTDB taxonomy): Bacteria > Bacteroidota > Ignavibacteria > Tepidaquicellales > Tepidaquicellaceae > JAGPCH01. Next base: position 20,778 of record JAWXBH010000017.1, on the reverse strand, counting down.
GAAGGGTGCACACCAGATACTTATTTGTACAGACGGCACGTTTTCAATGGATGGCGTAATCGCTGATCTTAAAGGCATTTGTGAGCTCGCAGAAAAATATAATGCTATGGTCATGACCGATGAATGTCATTGCACGGGTTTTCTGGGAAAGACAGGCAGAGGCTCGATAGAAGTAAATGATGTAATGGGAAAGGTTGATATTATAACCGGGACTTTGGGCAAGGCGCTCGGCGGGGCAATGGGTGGATTTACAAGCGGTCGGAAAGAAATAATTGAAATGCTCAGACAGAGAAGCCGTCCGTATCTGTTTTCAAATTCACTTGCTCCTTCTATTGTAGGCGCGTCAATAAAAGTTTTCGATCTGCTCAGCAAGACTACGGAGCTCAAGGATAAACTTGAAGAGAATACAAAATACTTCAGGGAAAAAATGACCGCTGCAGGATTTGACATAAAGCACGGTATACATCCGATCGTTCCTATAATGCTCTATGATGCTAAGCTGTCTCAGGATATGGCGGCAAAACTTATGAACGAAGGTATTTATGTAATAGGTTTTTTCTATCCTGTAGTCGCCAAGGGTCTTGCAAGAATACGTGTTCAGCTTTCAGCCGCGCATTCCCTTGAGGATCTGGATAAATGCATAGCAGCATTTATAAAGGTTGGTAAGGAACTGCAGGTAATTAAATAATCATTGCCGAATGCACTTCTATTAAATCAATGCGGCGTATGATAATTCAAAGATACATCCCGACCTTCAGAATAAAATAAATGAAGGGCTGAAGGAAAATTCAAATCTGTTTTGATAATATTTGCATCAATATCGAATCTTTAGAATCAACCTTAAATAACCCCTTGAAGATATACTTATGCTGTCCAAATAAATTTATGTTAATTCTTTTTTGAAAATTAGTGATAATATTTTTAATTCGTGATCATTAGTGAAATTCGTGGCAAGCTTTTTCCTTATTTTGGACGGATGTGACCATTTTTTATTAATGAGAATTATATACAGATTGTAATTACATAAGCTGTATTTTATTTTGATTAATAATTAATTTCTAAAGATACCTGCCACGATGTATTTACTTGACCGCTACATATTAAGATCACTGATAGGACCGTTTGTATTCGCATTAGGCACAGTGATATTCCTGTTCCTGTTTCAGTTTCTTATAAAATCACTGGACCAGTTTGTCGGAAAGGGATTGAGCATCTGGATAATCATTCAGCTCATCTCGCTTAATCTCGCGTGGATGCTTACCCTGGCGGTTCCCATGGCAATGCTTGTTTCGTCACTGATGACATTCGGCACACTGTCATCCAACAACGAGATAACGATTATGAAAGCAGGCGGCATAAGCCTGCTAAGGTTAATGGTACCGGTCATACTCGCTTCATTTCTTATGTTTTATTTAATGATAAGGTTCAACAACGACGTGCTACCGGAAGCGAATCATCAGGCAAGGATACTTCTTTATGATATTTCCAAGACAAAGCCTACATTTATACTGGAACCCGGAAAATTTTCCGATGACCTTCAGGGAGTTCAGATACTTGTCAAGAAGACCTTTCCCAACAGCAATAACATTGAAGGGGTTTACATCTATGATTACTCCAATCCCGGATATAAGAATCTTCTCACAGCAAAAAGCGGTGACATCAGCTTTTCAAGTGACTTCAAAAAAGTCATAATGAATCTTAAAGACGGAGAGATACATCAGCTCAGTCTAAAAAATGTCAATGATGATTACCGTAAGATTAAATTTGAAAAGCACACACTGACCTTTGATGCCGAAGGATTCGGCTTTCAGCAGTCCAGTGAAAATACTTTCACAAGAGGCGACAGAGAGCTCTCGGCAGCGGCAATGAGAAAAGTAGTTGACAGTCTTGAGAACACGAGGAATAATCTATCGGTTAAATTCGTAGAGAATCTTGGAAAGGATATAAATGAATTGATGAGTATAAAATTTGTTGACACTACTTTCATAAAAGAAATAAAGCCGTCCGGAGATCAGAGTGCCGGTATCGAGACTTCAAAAAAGATCACACCCGGAGCTTATGACACACTCAGGGGTTTTGTCAGTGCGCTTATTAATAAACGAAATGAATTCAAAACCCTTGACGGAATTTCAACTCAGCTTCAGAAGCAGATCGACTCGTATGAAGTTGAGATCTATAAAAAATATTCCATTCCGTTCGCATGCGTTGTATTCATACTGGTTGGAGCACCGCTCGGCTTCCGGGTTAGAAAAGGCGGTTTCGGGATCGCTGCAGGATTTTCATTGCTGTTCTTTTTACTGTACTGGGCTTGTCTTATCGGCGGAGAGAAGCTCGCGGATCGCGGAGTCGTGAGTCCTTTCATAGGAATGTGGATTGCAAATATTATCATAGGATGCTTCGGATTGTATTTAATGTTTAAATCATCTTGAGTATATTTAATTAATAATAAGTTTAATATTGTCAAGCCCCGAACAATATAAAGTTACCCAACTCCGCCAGGTTCGGAAGAAAGCAACGGTAAGTATCCTTTATATGTGATTTGGGTGTCTTGACATTTTTTATTTAAACTACTCATCCTTTTAATGAATAAAATCAAACTTGGTATTGTAGGTCTCGGTGGAATCGCGCAAATAATTCATCTTCCAATGCTTTCCAAAATGGAGGATGTCGAGATAGTTGCTGTTTGTGACAGCGATGGAGCGAAATGTAAAAGTATTGCATTAAGGTATAACATAAAGAAAGCATACCGCGATGTTGATAAAATGCTTGAAGAGAATCCTGATATGTCGGCAGTTGTGATCGCAACCCAGACAAATGTTCACAAGGATGTTTCGATAAAATGTCTTCAGGCGGAAAAGGATGTGCTCATTGAAAAACCGATCGCGAGAAATTTTAAGGAAGCAAAGGCAATAGTTGAAGCTGCAAAAAAGTCCAAGCGAAAATTAATGGTAGCTATGAACAACAGGTTCCGAAATGACATGATGATGCAGAGAACTTTTACAAAGGCAAAAGAGATCGGAGAGATTTTCTATGTGAAAGCAGGATGGGTAAAACATCAGAGCTCAAATCAGAAGTGGATGCTCGAGCGTGATAAATCAGGAGGCGGCGTATTTCTTGATAACGGTATCGCAATGCTGGATCTTGGATTGTGGATACTCGGTTTTCCTGAATTAAAAAGTGTCAGCGCGATAAATTATTATCACAATACAAAGTCGGTTGAAGATTCAAGCATAGCGATGATCCGTTTTAAAAATAATGCGAGTCTTACAATTGAAGTAAGCTGGAGCCTTCTCAGAGACGGTGAGCTCTTTTATTGCAATGTGTATGGCAAGGAAGGAAGTTCTTCAATTAATCCTTTCAAGATCTACAAGACAATGGATGGAAATCTTTATAATATCACACCTAAAAAGATTGCTACACCTTCAAACGTATTTAAGAAAAGTTACGAATATGAACTGAGACATTTCATCGGTGCCGTTGCCGGTAATCATAACATTATTTCCGGAGGTGAAGATGCTTTGAAGGCATTTGAGATCGTTGACGCTGTTTATAAGTCTGCCAAGCTGGGCAAGGAAATTATTTTTAAGTAAATTAATGATTTAGTAACATAGGAACGATAGCTTAATGAAAAAACCTAAGATGAAAAAGAAAGTTCTTGTTGTGGACGATGAAAAAGACATCGTTGATATTCTGAAATACAATCTTGAAAGGGAGAATGAATTTGAAGTGTTTACCGCCAAGGACGGAAGAGAAGCTCTTGAACTCGCTGAGTCAATTCCTGATCTGATCGTGCTGGATATTATGATGCCTGAATTAAATGGTTTTGAAGTTTGTAAGCAACTGAAAAGTAACCCTGCAACGTCGAAGATCCCGATAATTTTTCTTACAGCAAAAGAAAATGAGATAGATGAGATACTTGGTCTCGAAATAGGGGCTGATGATTATATCAGCAAGCCGATCTCACCACGTAAGGTTCTTGCAAGGATCAAATCAGTTATTCGCAGGACCTCCGGCGATTATGAAAAGCCCTCCAGACTTGAAGATAATGTTAAATTCAAGAATCTCGAAGTTGACAGCTCAAGTCACAGCGTTAAAATTAATGAGAGAGAAATTTTCTTTCCAAAAAAAGAATTTCAATTACTTCATTTCCTTTTATCAAATCGTGGTAAAGTTTACTCACGTGAGATCCTTCTAAACCAGATCTGGGGTGAAAACATTTATGTCGTTGACAGGACAGTCGATGTCCATGTAGCAAAGGTCAGAGAGAAGCTTGGCGAATACTCCGAATACATTGAAACTATCAAAGGTCTCGGCTACAGATTTAAAGATGCAAAATAATTTTCTAATTGTTAACTCTGCTAATGAAAAGAGTTAATCTGCTGACAAAATATTCCGGTCTGTTTTTTGCTCTTCTGCTGATCTGTTTTATACTGCTATCTCGCATTATTGACGTTTCAAATGAAGCTCTCCTTGCGTCAACCTCACTCGCAATAATCATCTATATTTTCAGCGTTATATTTATTTACAAAGAAGTTAACTCTCCTTTGAAAAAAATCTTTAACTTAACCGGTAAGCTTAAGCTGAAAGAAGATACGGATGAATTCAATCACTTTGATAAAAAAACCGGCGAGATCAATGAACTTATCCAGGAGCTGGACGAATTAAAATCCGGAATTGTTCTGAACCGGGAAGTTTTTGAAATTCTCAATGAACTTTATCTTATCGCGCAAAGAACTCTTCACGATCTGAATACTGCTAAGGTTTTTAAAGTGAACAGAAATGAGTTTATGGGAAATGTTGCACATGAATTAAGAACACCGATATTTGCAATCCAACTTTCACTGGAAACCCTGCTTGACGGAGCGATCAATGATGAAAAAGTAAATGTTGATTTTCTTTCGCGCGCGTTCAACCAGACAAAACGACTGAAGGCGTTGGTAGATGATCTTATCAGCATTGCAAAGTTCGAGACAGGTGTAAAGATGAGCAAGCGCTACTTCGGCATTTCCGCTGTGATCAATAAAACAATCGATGAGCTTAAAGGTCTTGCTGAAAATAAAAAGGTCAGCATCAGGTTTGATCCTTCAATCGCAAATGGCGTAAGTGTTTTCGGTGATGAGGAGCGACTTCAGCAGGTGCTGGTTAATCTGATTGATAATGCGATCAAGTACTCGCCCGAAAAAAGTGTCGTGAAAGTTGTTCTGGAAGTTCGTGAAAAAGATGTGATCGTTGGCATTGAAGACAATGGGATCGGAATTCCAAAAAAAGATCTTCCGAGGATATTTGAAAGATTCTACAGAGTCGATAAAACAAGGTCGCGTGATATTGCCGGCAGCGGGCTGGGACTTTCTATTGTAAAGCACATACTTGAAGCTCATTCAAGCCAGATCAAGGTCGAAAGCGAAGAGCAGCAGGGAACAAGATTTGAATTTAGTCTCAAGAGATAAACTGTAAATCTTTAACCCGTAATCTCATTCCACATCCTGAGCAGTCCTGATTCATCAAACTTCCTGCCCATTATCTGTAAACCGAACGGCAGTCCATTTTTGTCTTTGCCGATCGGAATTGAAATAGACGGAATGCCTGCAAGGTTTGCCGATACTGTGTATATATCATTGAGATACATCGCGAGCGGATCTTCAACTTTTTCCCCGATCTTAAAAGCGGTTGTCGGAGTGGTCGGTGAAATAATATAATCAACTTCTTTAAAAGCGTTTTCGAAATCCTTCATTATCATTCTTCTTACCTTCTGACCCTTTTTGTAATATGCATCATAGTATCCTGCCGAAAGCACATACGTTCCGAGCATGATCCTTCTTTTGACCTCATCACCGAATCCTTCTGAACGTGTATTTACATACATCTCTTCAACGCCGGAAGAATCGGCTGATCTCACACCGTATCGCACACCATCATAGCGTGAGAGATTGCTTGAAGCTTCAGCACATGTAAGTATATAATAAGTTTGTATTACATATTTTGAATGCGGAAGAGAAATTTCTTTTATAGCAAAACCTTTTTCCTTTAGCAGTTCAATTTTTTTTAATATGCCGTTCTTTATCTCTTCATCTAATCCATCTTCAAAATATTCCTTCACATATCCAATCTTTATTTCTGCAGGATCTGATCTTTCTTCAATTTCTTTGATGTAATTATTAACTGGAACATCCGAGGAAGTACTGTCGTGAACGTCGTAACCGGCGATGACTTCTAGAGCAGCGGCAATGTCATAATTGCTATTTCCAAAAATTCCGATCGAATCAAACGAAGACGCAAAAGCAACAAGACCGAATCTCGAAATTCTTCCATAAGTAACCTTCAATCCGGTAATTCCGCAGAATGATGCGGGCTGACGTATTGAACCGCCTGTCTCGGAGCCAAGTGAAAGCAGGCACATGTTCGCCGCAACTGATACAGCGCTTGCGCCGGATGATCCGCCTGGCACTCTCGATGGATCGATTGGATTTTTTGTCACACCGAAATACGAGTTCTCGTTTGATGAACCCATCGCAAATTCATCGCAGTTAACTTTGCCTATAATGATGGCATCTTCTTTTAACAATCTCTCTATGACTGTCGCATCATAGTTCGACTCAAAATTACTAAGTAGTTTTGATCCGCATGTAAGAAGGTTACCTTTTATTGAGATCACATCTTTAATAGTAAAGACTGCTCCTGCCAGCTTTCCGGCTGTTCCTTTATTGATCTTTTCATCGATCTCGAGAGCTCTTTCTATAGCCGCTATATCAAAAACCGTTATGAATACATTCAGATCTTTCCGGTTGTTTATATTTTCGAGATATTGACGGACCAGTTTAGTACATGATAAATTTCCTGACTTAATCTGCTCCTTTATTATCTTAAAGCTTTTTGGTATTTCGTTCATGACGATCTTTTAGGATTTCGGGGAAAAATTAAACCGCAAAATTTTCCAAGTCTTTGTATTGCTTCACATTATGATCTAATGTAAAATACTTCGAAATTTTTGCGGTTAGAAAGAATAAATTTTATTACCTGTATTTAAAAATCTGTTCAGAAATACTATGCAGATTTATTTTTATCATCAGGTGTTGTAATATCTTTTTCAATATCGGATGAAGCTTTTTTAAATTCCTTTATACCTTTGCCGAGTCCCTGCATAAGATCCGGGATTTTCTTTGCGCCAAATAGAACCAGAATTACGATCGCAATTAATATTATTTCAGGTGTGCCTAAGCCAAACATTTCTTATTACTCCTTTTCCGTTGTTGCGGATTTTGTTGTTTTAAAAATTTTGTTTTACACTTTCGATTACACTTTCAAATATCTTTCTTCCGGAAATGTTTGAAAGTAAACTTTCCGATGCTCTTTCAGGATGCGGCATCAGACCGAAAACATTTCTGTTCTCATTCTGAATTCCCGCAATATTATCAAGTGAGCCGTTAGGGTTATCAACATATCTAAGCAGTATCTGATTATTACCGATCAATCTTGTCAGTGTCTCATCATCGCAGTAATAATTACCCTCACCGTGAGCGACCGGAAGACTGATTTCTTCCTTGATACCGTATTCACCCGTAAAAATACTCTTATTATTTTCTACTTTCAATGTAACTGTTTTACAAATGAACTTAAGATTCCCGTTTCTTAGCAACGCTCCAGGCAAAAGTCCTGTTTCACAAAGCACCTGGAAACCATTACAGATACCAATTACTATTCCTCCTTCATTGGCAAACCTGATAACTTCCTTCATCAGCGGAGAGAATTTAGAGATCGCACCGCATCTCAGATAATCGCCGTAAGAAAAACCTCCCGGAAGAATAAGTATATTCCTATCACCTATACTGCTATTCTTATGCCATAGGAATTCCGTATCCGTTTTAAGAACATTTTTAAATACGTTATATACATCGTGATCGCAATTTGATCCGGGGAAAACTATTACACCAACTTTGGCTTCAGGCATATTATTCTCCCTCTTCATAAATTGTAAACGTATAATCCTCCATTACCGGATTTGCGAGTAGTTTTTTACATGCTTCATCTGAGATCTTCGCTGCTTCGTCTTTGGAGCGGGCATTTATCTTAAGCTCGATGAACTTACCGATACGTGTGTCCTCGATCGCGTCATAGCCCAGAGACTTCAGTGAATGCTCTACCGCTTTTCCCTGAGGATCCAGTATTGTTTTTCTTAACGAAATATTGATCTTTGAAATGTACAAAATTATTGTTTAGTAGTTTAGTGATTCAATTTTGAATTATTTTAAGATTTCTTTCCGGATCTTTTCAAGATCGATCTTACTCAGACTGTCTATTTTTTCCTTAAGCCGGCTTGGCTTCTTTAATTCCTTTTTCAAAATTCCTCTTGAAACATTATCCTCAGGCTCCGATACTTTCGGAGACGGATCTGTTTTCTCGTCACCGGTTATTCCTGTTGTTATCTCACCTTCTGAGCTCGACTGACTCTCCTCACCGACCATCCCATTGTTCTCGACACTTTTTTCAACATCTGTCCCCGCATCGTCATCTTTGTAAAGTTTCGGAATGTCAGAGGTTTCAATTTTACGTTTCTCTTCGATTGGATCAGACTTATCATCTGATCTGAAATTGCCGCTAAGATCTTTGTCGGTTACTTTACCCTGATCTGTCAGGGGTTTTTCAGTTTCGGAAGTAACTGACGGACTGACCGGCTTTGTTTCTTCCTGTTTTGTCAATGGTTGATTTTGCTGACCTGTTTCCTGTTTGTCCGATGAAAAAAGTCCCTCATTCTTATCTGACAAATTTTTATTCATGAAAGTTATATAGAACACAAAAAATATAAGCACTGTAAAGCCCGCCGCCGGAATGAGCCACGGAAACTGGCGGTTAGCGAAAAGATTTTTTAAAAATCCTCTACGCCCCTCGTCAAATTTTATTGCATGCTCATGTCTTTTCTCGGATTCCATCTCTACAATTTTATGATGCAGATTGTGAACAAAGTTATCTCCGGCTTTTATCTGCTCCAGACTTCTGAGCTTATCGCGAATGTCAGTATATTTTTCTTCGTTTTCCAATTACTATTCTAAGAATTTTTTTCTTTATAAATATGAGCGAGCATTTCTTTGAGGCATTCACGCCCGCGGTTAATGCGCGACTTAACCGTTCCAAGCGGAAGATTAGTTACCTGCGCGATCTCTTCATAGTCAAGATCTTCAATATCTCTTAATACTATCACCTGTCTGAATTTATCATTCAACGATTCAATGGCTTTCTGAATGTAATAATTTTCACTTGCTGCATTTGCGCTTTCTTCCGGTGATATCACATCCGAAGGCAGCTCATAATCTTTTTCTTCATCCTCCCCAAAGTTATTGATGGAGAATGTTTTCTTCTTTTTCTTTTTATTTAAGCTTGTCTTTCCAAGGTTGATTGCTATTGTATAGAACCAGGTTGAAAATTTAGCGATCTCCCTGTACAGATGTTTTGATTTATACAATCTCAGAAAAGCATCCTGTGCCAGATCTTCGGCATCTTCCCTGCTTCCTGTATACCTGTATAAAAAGTTTACGATCTTGTCTTTGTAACGGTGCACAAGCTCATTAAAAGAATTTACATCATCTCGCTGGAATAATAGGATTAATTCCTCATCGGTTAATTTTTTGTAATCGGAATTAGGATTAATCGGCATCTAAGCCACTTCTGTTAACTGTTAAAAATAAATTTTGTTCCGGTAAATCTATAAATTGCAGATTTTATTTATAAGAGAGATCATCGTTGTCTGCCTGTCAGAACCCGATGATTTGAAATTTTTATCAGCTTTATACAAAATATCAAAAATGACAATGATCTTATCGGCATCAATGGAATCCCTGTAGCTTTTGTAAGCGGGAAGCATCCTTTCCTGATCATCAAACCATAGCTTAAGCTCACGTTTCAGATTAAAGCCCTGCAGTCTGGCAACTTCAGGATCGAACAGTTTGTAAACGATGATGAAAGCCGAATTCAGAAGGAACAGTAGAAAGATCTCAACGTCTTTTTTCAATGAGATCTGAGAATAAATCCTGATTGCATGTTCAATATTCCTCTTAAGGATCGCGCTGATAAAATCGCTTTCGCTGAATTCCCTGGCAATGCCGTTGCAGATATTGACTGAATCGTTTGTGATCTCCTTTGTAAAAAAGCAAAATGTTTTCAGCTTTTCAATTTCAGATTGTATCTCATCAAAGGAAAAGTTTGAGAACTGCAGAAAATGTTTAATAGTATCCTTTGTAATTTTGTAGCCGTCAAATTTTTCCTCAGTCCATCTGATGAGCTCCTCTTCCGAAAATTCACTGATATAAAAAATATCAACATTTGCTTCAATGATCCTTTTATTTTCAGACGCTGTATCTGTAGCGGCTTTTGCATCATACAAAAAAATTTTGTCGGGTTCGAAATCCTCACCTGAGGCGATCATGACAAGGCACACATCAGGGTTAGGTTTCTTAAGGTAATCCAATAATGAAAGTTTGGCGTCCTTGAGAAGTTTCTTCACATTACGCAGCACTACAATTTTTCTTTCGGAAAACAAACCCAGATTGCTGCATTCATTGATCACAGCTTCAATATTCCTGTCATCCGCATTGAAGTGAACGACATCATTAGAAGAGGCGGATTCCTTCGAAAGAAATTTTTGATAAATTACGCGAATCATCTCATCTATAAGGACCTTTTCTTTAACCGAAAGCAGAATATTGTTTGGTGCCGGTTTCTTTTGAAATGTTTCAAGCAGGCTCTTGTAGGAAATATCATATTTTACAATCTTCTTTGCCATTTTTTAAAAATACTTATAATAAATTAATTAAAGAATATTAAAACTATTAGTGAGTTTAAAATTTGTTGAAATTAAATGAAATGGTAAGTTAGGGTTGTGGACTTTAGGACACTGGTACTTGTGGCACATTTAAGTATACATTACTTCGTCATAAAAATTATTCTCAAATGTGCCACAAGTATCTCTTTCATAAAGATTCATTGGTTTTGACTGATATGGAATTTGTTTCACATTGTACTCGCTTAAATTGCTTTTGACGCTTTTGATGACCCAATTCAAAATAGCATTCAAAAAGAATTTCATTATAGTTACATTACAATTCACAATAAATCAAATCAAAATTTCTAAATGCAGAGAGTTTATATTAACAAAATTTCCGATTATGTTGACAGTGATGTTACAATAAAAGGGTGGCTTTATAACATTCGCTCATCAGGAAAGCTTATGTTTCCTGAGTTGCGTGACGGTTCAGGTATCATTCAGGGAGTTGTTGTAAAAAATGTTGTAACCGAAAAAGTATGGGAAGATTTTTCAAAGCTTACACAGGAATCATCAGTGATCGTTACAGGTAAAGTCACAAAGCATCCCAAAAAAGATAATGTTTATGAGCTTCAGATAACGGATATAGAAATAATTCAAATTGCAGAGCCATACCCTATCACACCCAAAGAACATGGCGTTGATTTTTTAATGGACAGAAGGCATCTGTGGATCCGCTCATCAAGACAGGTTTCCATTCTCCGGATCCGTAACGAGATCCTTCAGTCAATTCGCAACTATATGTATGACAACGGTTTCATTTTATTTGATACCCCTATATTTACTCCTAATGCATGTGAAGGCACTTCTACATTATTCTCCACCGATTACTTTGATCTGGGGAAAGCTTATCTGGCTCAATCGGGACAGCTTTATGCTGAAGCGGGAGCGTTGGCTCTTGGAAAAGTATATACACTCGGACCGACATTCCGTGCAGAGAATTCGATGACACGCAGACATCTTACAGAGTTCTGGATGATGGAGCCGGAGATGGCATTTTATGATATTGATGATGACATGGATCTGATCGAAGACTTTCTGACCTATGTCGTTCAGCGTGTTTTGAAGAATTGTCATGCCGAGCTTGAATCGCTCGGAAGAGATATTTCCAAACTGCAGAATGTTGTAAAGCCATTCCCGAGAATTACTTACGATGAAGCAGTGGATATATTGATCAGGAAAGACATTCCTCTTATCAGAAAAACTGAGAACAGTGAAGAGCATATCCGACCGTTTCCATGGGGAGAAGATTTCGGTGCTCCGCATGAAGAGGCGATAGTCGAAGATTATGATAAGCCTGTAATGGTTCACAGATGGCCCGCAGAGGCAAAGTCCTTTTATATGAAGCGTGATCCGAAAAATCCTAAGATCGCTCTTGGAGTTGACGTGCTTGCGCCTGAGGGCTTCGGAGAAATCATCGGCGGCTCACAGAGAGAAGACGATTTTTCGGAACTTGAAAAAAGGATCCAGGAGCATAAGCTTCCGATGGAGGAATTCCAATGGTATCTTGATCTCCGGCGCTATGGCAGTGTTCCTCACTCGGGCTTCGGACTTGGAATAGAAAGAATGGTTAACTGGATCTGCAATCTTGAGAACATCAGGGAAGCCATACCATTTTCACGAAGACCAAACAGGATCAGACCATAAGATCCAGACATTATCAATCAATGATTATATAAAATGCTCACAATAATAATTGACGGAAATAATCTGATTCATAAAGTCCCTTCTTTAATAACAACTTTTAAAAAAGACAAAGAAGGTGCTCAACTATCCCTGATTGAAACCGTTGTTACAAAGACCGGTAAGGATAAGGTCATTTTTGTTTTTGACGGACACAGTAATTTACGCAGACCTAATGTCATATTTTCCGAAAGTTCTTCAGCAGATGATGTGATAAGAAAGAAGATCGAGAATTTTACAAACCATAAATCACTTAAGATAGTAAGCTCTGATAACGGTATTACAGGTCTGGCAAAAGTCTGCGGATGTAAGACTCAAAAATCCGAAGACTTCTGGAAAGATATAAATATCAAATCATCTGCCCCTTCAGGTAAGAGCATAAATCAGAATTTCATCTATGACAAGCTTGAAAAGCCAGAGCGAATGAGCAAGAATGAGATCGATGAATTCAGAAAATTTTTTACATGAAATACGATCCCAATATGAACTGCCGCTGAAATGCATTTAATAAAAAATGAGCTTTCCGCGAAGATAGTTTTCATTGGATGCGGTCTTGTTTGCCTCCTGCCTTTTGTTGATCCTCCCATAGCGCTGCTTTTAGGGATCATACTCTCACAGATAATTAAAAATCCGTTTTCAAAATCAATCAGCAGTCTTACCAAAATCTTACTACAGGTGTCTGTAGTAGGTCTCGGATTTGGTATGAATTTATTTGAAGCAGCCAAAGCCGGGCAGGAAGGCTTCTACTTTACAATGTCAACGATCATTCTGACACTAGTGATCGGCATTTTTCTCGGCAGGCTTTTTAAGATCGATAAGATTATTTCTTATCTTGTTTCCGCGGGAACATCCATCTGCGGAGGCAGTGCAATTGCGGCGGTCTCTCCGATCATCGGCGCGAAGCCGGAGCAAATTTCAGTTTCGCTTGGAATAGTTTTCATTCTGAATTCTGTCGCTCTGTTTATTTTTCCTCTGATCGGGCATTTCTTTGATCTTTCACAAGCTCAATTTGGGTTATGGGCGGCAGTCGCGATCCACGATACAAGCTCTGTTGTCGGAGCAGCTTCAAAGTACGGAAACGAAGCACTGCAGATAGCAACCACAGTAAAGCTCGAAAGAGCATTATGGATAATTCCCGTTTCATTGTTTACTGCTGTCTTTTTTAAAAATAAGGACAGTAAAATAAAGATACCCTATTTCATATTCTTCTTTATACTTGCAATGGCATTCAATACTTTCTTTCCTCAGTTCCAGTCATTCGGACTTGCAGCTCTGTTGATTGCTAAAAAAGGTCTGACAGTTACATTATTTCTTATTGGTACAGGTTTTTCAAGAGAGAACCTTAAAGCAGTAGGATTAAAGCCATTGATGCTTGGAGTAATACTTTGGACAATGATCTCCGTCTGTTCGATAATCGTTATACTGAATTTTATCTGATGAATATTTTCTGCTGAAAAATTCAAATTAACATTTTAAAATAAATTTTTAATAAATATATTTAAGAAAAAATTACCTGCCATGACACATCAAGACGTTGAAACATCATTGTTTAAAAATCTGTTTGAAGAAAATTCTTTTGTACTGCTGGATGTAAGAACTCCGGAAGAGTTTGTTTCAGGACATCTCAAGGGTGCAACGAACATTAATTTTTACAATGAAACATTTCAGACTGATATAGATGAATTTGATAAGAGAAAAAAATATCTCGTCTACTGCCGCTCCGGGGGAAGAAGCCGCCAGGCGATGTTCCTTATGCGGGATCTTGGTTTTGAAGAGGTATATAACCTGTCGGGAGGGATCATATCCTGGAATGAACACGGCTATTCAATTGAAAATTAAAAAATCCTATATTAAATGTTTGAGATAAAACAGTTTTACGATTTCAATCTTGCACACGCTTCATACGCAGTTTTAAGTGAAAATGAAATTGCTTTGATCGATCCGGCAAGGAACCCTGAACAGTATTATAATTACGCTGACGAAAAAAAAGCGAAGATCATCGCTGTCATTGAAACACATCCTCATGCGGATTTTGTAAGTTCGCATCTTGAAATTTCCAAAACAACAGGCGCGAAAATATTTGTCAGCAAGTTAGTAAATCCTTTTTATGAATTCGTAGCATTTGATGACGGAGATGAATTGCGGATCGGCAAAGCAACGCTGCATCCCCTGAATACTCCCGGACATTCGCCTGACAGCATTTCAATATTGATAAAAGACGAGTCCGGAAATGATTACGCTATTGCCACAGGCGATACTTTGTTTGTTGGTGATGTAGGAAGACCTGACTTGCGTGAGTCTGCTGGCTCCATCAATAAAAGCAAAGAAGATCTTGCCAGGATGATGTATCATACAATTCACGAAAAGCTTCTCAAACTTCCCGATGGAATGCTGGTATATCCCGCGCATGGAGCGGGTTCACTCTGCGGTAAATCCTCAAGCACGGATACTTACACAACAATAGGCAGGGAGAAAAAAGAGAATTATGCTCTGCAGCCGATGAGCGAAGATAATTTTCTTCATGAGCTGTTAAAGGATCAATCCTATATCCCAAAATATTTCGGATATAATGTTGAGCTAAACAGAAAAGGTGCTCCCGGTTACAGAGAGAGCATTGATAAGGTAAAACGCCTGAGTTCTTATGGAGATATGGAAAGCGGTGTTACGATCATTGACACACGTACACAGGATGATTTTGGAGACGGACATTTCAAAGGCGCGATAAATCTCCGGGATGAATTGAAGTTTGAATCATGGCTTGGTACAATAATTTCTCCTGATGAAAAATTTTATCTGATCTCAGATTCAAAGAGAAATTTAGAGAAGCTTATAGGACGAATTGCTAAAATAGGTTATGAAATAAATATCGCCGGCGCGATAGTTCATCATGATATCGGCTCACTGGAAAGCAATGAGTACTTCGACCTGAAAAAATTCAAAGAGAATACCGATGCGTTTACAATTGTAGATGTCCGGAATAAATCGGAAGTCGAAGAGAAGAAAATTTTTAATAACTCATTGTCCCTGCCATTGAATGAGCTCAGAGAACGATACAACGAGATACCATTGGACAAACCAATAGTGGTGCATTGCGCTGCGGGTTTCCGTTCTGCCGCGGCTACCGGGATACTGGAAAATCTCCTTTCCCAAAAGATATATGATCTGAGTGACAGCATAAAACAATTCTGATAAATTACTCTTATGGTAAATAAATTTACAACCTTCTACAGACACATCATCGAGGAAGAGAGAAAATATCCTGAAGCAACAGGTCAGCTCTCGGATCTGCTTGCTGATATCGCACTTGCCTGCAAGGTAATCTCGCTTGAAGTTAACCGCGCAGGGCTAATCGATATACTTGGCTTCACAGGTGAGGAAAATGTTCAGGGTGAACAGGTCAAAAAGCTTGATGTTTATGCAAATGATGTATTAACGCATGTGATGAAGCAGGGTGGACATATATGTGCAGTCTGCTCTGAGGAAGAGGAAAACTTCATTCCGATCGAAGATAAATTTTCTGAGAACAAATACGTGACAAATAAATATATCTGCCATTTTGATCCGCTTGACGGATCATCCAACATAGATGTAAACGTTTCGATCGGTACGATCTTTTCGGTTTATAAAAGGGTTTCGAAATCCGGCGCGGGCTCACTTGAAGACTGCCTGCAAAAGGGTACTGAGCAGGTTGCCGCGGGATATGTTATATATGGCTCAAGCACAGTGCTTGTATACACAAAAGGTCAGGGCGTTCATGGATTTACACTTGATCCTTCAGTCGGAGAATTTTTACTTTCCAATGAGAACATAAGCATTCCGAAGAAGTCAAAAACGTTCTCTACGAATGATGGTAATTTTTGTAAATGGAGCAGCGGTATGAAAGAATACGTTTCGTACCTGAAGGAAATTGATGATAAAACATCAAGACCATATTCTTCAAGATACATAGGTTCACTTGTAGCTGACTTCCACAGAAATCTTTTGTATGGAGGAATATTTATGTATCCTTCTGACAGCAAGAATATAAACGGTAAATTAAGACTGATGTATGAAGCAAATCCGTTAAGCTTTATTGTAGAACAGGCAGGCGGCAGAAGTTCCGACGGGAAAAAAAGAATCCTCGAAATTGAGCCGAAGAGTCTTCATCAGAGAACACCACTTTTCATCGGGAGTGAGGATGATGTAAAATTGCTTGAAAAATTTTTAGCGACAGAGGAAATAAAAGTAGTAATTTAAGATATCTACATTCTTAAACTTAATTGTTTTCCGGTTTACTCATAAGATTCGTCTTCCTGAGAATATTTATGTTGCTTTCATCGACATCAAATTCAATAAAAACAGAATTATCATATCTCTCCAGCTTAAACTTGTTAAAGATCTCAGAAGATGAATTCTCCTTTCCTGCCGCACTTAATTTAGCAACGGTAATGACACCATTGAGAATGCTCCGGAAATATTTTGCGGATTCTTCATCTATACATTCAGACTGAACCAGCAATTTAAGTTCGTTGCTCATTTTGGCGGAAAAAGATATTGCTTTCAGCCGTTTATACAGATTAACTATTGTGGGCTTCTCTTTAACTTCAGCCGAGTCATTTAGTACCTCCGGTGATGAACTTGCAGAGTCTTCAGGAAGCTTTTCACCGTAAGTTGCTTCGAGGAAATTCTGAAAAATGCCTCTTATAAAAATTTTCTCAGTTGAAACCATCCACAGATCCTGTTTATACATAACGCTTTGAATGGCATCAAACATCGGCTGATTCAAAAGGACGCCGGATTTTGAAGTATCATTTACTTCCATCATCACATCAATTTGCTTAAGATAATTGCTCGCACAAATTGTAAAATCATCCCTGAAAAAAAAATACAGTCCGTTATCGGATTTTATATAAACAGTCTTACCTTTAGCATTTGTTGTGACAGAAAACAAACTGTCCGTTGATAGAAAATTATTCAGCTTATTTTTGTCAAAGATCCCCCGCATAACAATTGCATTTTCTCCTAACCACGAATTGGAATAATAAAGCTCATCCAGTCCGTCGGAAATTGAAGCGCCGGTTGCAAGCTTAAAAGTATTAAGCAGGCTGCCGAATGTTTTTTCTGAATTCAACAACGAGTCGGAAATATTTTTTTTCCAGAATTCCGTACGGCGAAGATTCGTAAAATTCAAATACATTACAAACTGGGGGTTTTCCTGGAGTAGATTAAGAGTAGCACCGACCGAGAGCGGCATTGCTTCGGGTACGGGCTTAAGACCGCACTGTAGCTGTACAAAAATGAGAAGACAAAATATTAAAAGTCCGGCAAACCGCATAGCTTGTTTAAATTAAATCAGTAATCTTTCTTTTTAAAATAAAATATTGAGGCGGATAATGCTGCGAGCATGAACAGAACTGATGAGAATACGGGCATATATGATTTCACGGGTTCACCGGTTATCATATTGGTCGTGATCTGATTAATATCGGTTGGTTTCGGAAGAACATAGTAAAAGAAATTTACGATGAATTTTGCCGCCTCGTTGTTCACAAGACTGAAGATCGTATCTTCCCTCAGAAAGAGTATCGGACAGACTATGAATACAAGGAACAGGCTGACAATTATTGACAATATAGTACTTTGAGAGATCAGACCTATAAAAATGATAAGAGCATATATTATCGCGAATGAAAGTGTCAGCCAAAATATTGAATAAAGAAAAGGTACATGCCAGAAGCCGGACTTTGAAGAAAGTATCAGCCAGACAAATCCGATCAGATAAACAAGACTCACAAAGATCAGCAGAACGCCGCCTAAAAATTTGGCAAAAATGATCTCAGCTCTCGAGACAGGCTTAGACAATAATAAATCTATATTGCCCTTTTCAAGCATTGACGGGATAAAGGACGAAACGGATATGAAGCAAAATGTAATTATCAGAAGATATGAAATATTGATCATTACAACCTGGAAGCCGATGACCAGCTGCTTAATGCCTTCCTCGCCTGATGTTTCCACCATGTTAACCATCCCTTCGATAGAATCAACATTGATAAGGAAAAGAAAAACAAGAATGATAAGAGTTGATATCGCAAAAAAACCTATGAAGATTTTTTTAGCGATCGCTTCACGGAAAGTACTGAATACCAGTGTTAAAAAAATCATAATTTAATTCTGACTCCCGATTAAATTTATAAACATGTTTTCGAGAGTGTTCTTCTCTCTTGAAATGCCGTGTATCAAAATTCCGTTTTGTCTGACAAAATCTATCAGCTTATTAAGCTCTGCAACACTTGCTGTATTAAATGAAAATTCATTCTTATCAATAATGGTGGCTTTATAATTTCCGAAAAGCTTGTTTATGAGAGCTTCTTCTATATCCGAAGTTTGAAAAACATAGTTGTCCGAAACGGCTGTTATCTCATCGACACGTCCTGTCTTAACAAGCACTCCCTTATTGAGGATCGCCACTCTGTCGCATACAAGCTCTACTTCGCTCAATAAATGTGAGTTAAGGAAAATTGTTTTGCCTTCCTGTTGCAGATTATTCAAAATGTCACGTATCTCCTTTCTGCCTATCGGATCGACACCGTCAGTAGGTTCATCGAGAAATATAAGTTCGGGATTATTCAGCATTGACTGGGCAAGCCCGAGCCGCTGAAGCATTCCCTTTGAATATTTTTTTATCTTTGTCTTCCTCCATTTTTCCATGTCCACAAGATTTAGATATTCGTCTGCTTTTTTCTTAACATCTGTTTTGCTCATCCCTGCAAGCATTCCAAAGTAATGAAGCACTTGTTCGCCTGTCAGATAATTTGGATATTTATGATTTTCCGGAAGATATCCGACTTTTTTTTTATATGCTTCGTTGGTGATTTCTTTATCAAAAATTTTTATTTCACCGTTGGTCGGATGAGTGATACCCAGCAGAATTTTTATCAGGGTAGTTTTACCTGCACCGTTTGGTCCCAGCAATCCGAATATTTCCCCGCTTTCAACTTCAAATGAGAAATTATTCAGCGCAAGGATCTTATCCTTTGAAAAATTTTTTGTTGAATATTCTTTCGTTAAATTTTTGGTTGTAATTACTTTCATTAAAATTATTTTTTTGTATTAACTTTCAGATCATTTTTCATTGCTTCAATGACATTGCTTATGTGTTCTTCAATTCCGATTCCGATATCCTCCGAACCTTTTACAATATCATCTCTGCTGACATTTCTTGCAAAAGCTTTGTCCTTCATTTTTTTGATTATGCTCTTTGCTTCCACATCATCCAATCCGTTCTCTTTCATCATCGAATAAGCGGTGATGAAACCGGTTATCTCATCGCATGCAAAAAGATATTTTGCCAAAGTTGATTCGCGTGGAACATTTGTTCTGTCAGGATATGCATGTCCGAGAATCGCATCGATTATTTCCTTGTCGTACCCTGATTCTTCAAGTATTGGAACGGCAGTATTCGGATGCGTTTCGGGAAACATTTCCCAGTCAAGATCATGCAAAAGTCCCGCTGCAGCCCATCGCTCTTCATCTTCATTCAGCTTCTTTGCATAAAACCTCATAGCTGCTTCCACCGCATAACAATGCTTTCGTAAACTTTCGTTTTTTATATAATGATGAAGCAAGCTTTCGGAGATGTCGTAACCCGGCATTAATGCTTTGTTTAAGTATGTGATAAATATAGTAAAGTTATGGAAAACTTAATATTTACTTACATAAAAATATCAGGGCTTGACGATGACCGTATTGGGCAGTTCATCCCGGTCATCATCCTTCAATGGAAATTCCTGAATAAGTGTTTGACTTATATCAAGAATGCCGGTTTTAATTCCTTCAAAAAAATCTTTATTTACAAAATGATTCTTTATTTTTTCTGAGATCAAACTCCAGTGATCATCGGAAATTTTTGAATTAATACCTTCGTCTGCTACAATTTCAAATTTCCTTTCATTGAAAATAATGAACATCAATACGCCCGTCTTCTCGCCAGTTTTATGCATTCCAAGCTTCGTAAATTCCTTAAGAGCAATCTCTCTTGGTGTATGTTTTTTTTCAAAGAATCCCCGTTTCTTCTTTATGCATAAACGGATCTCGCCGCTGGTCTTTTTTTCAACGTCTGAAATTAAACCCGCGATCTTATCGAGAGATTCATCTGATAAATATTCGGCAATGAAATTAATCTTGGACATTTTAGAGTAGGGTTTAGTACTTAAAAAATTATTTTTTTTGAAAATAGTGTGAAACAAAAAAAGATTAAACTATTGAATATTAAATAATTAATAATTGATAATTAATAATTGAAT
>JAWXBH010000016.1:0-19410 GCA_034439935.1 bacterium | reverse complement strand
CAATGCACTTATGGAAAATATTTATAAATATCTTTTCTATGAAGGAATCTAATTAAATATACTTCTTTGTTGACGATCGACATTCCAATCCGGTAATCAGCGTGAATTGTCATTACTCATTTGTCCAAAGCATTAATCTTTCTATCCATTACTTTCATCAACTTATCATAATTCACATAATCCTTTTTATCACCTTCTTCAATTGCTTTTATTAAAGAAATATCTTCGACTGCATTTAACACTGCATTCTCAATCAAATCAGGTCTTGATTCCAAAACCTCTGTTAAAGCTTCTTTAAATAAATTTTTTATTTCCGGGTTTGTCATTTTAAATCCTTTCTTTTTAAAATATTTATAAATCGGAATTATATCAATGTTATAAAGTTTTAGAGCTACTAAGATTTTGCATATAAAAAATATTGGCGAGAATGATTCAGTTGCAGTTATTTTTTATTGATAAATTCCCGCCGTTGTTGGAGGTTCCAAAAAGTTAACGAATGTTGTTTGGTGACCAAAATGTTTGAATAATATATCTTTCTGAAATAATTCACAAACATTTCGGAGCACCAATAATTCACAATTAATTCATAAAACAAAATTCCAAACTAAAACAAAAAGCGCCGGAAAACTAAACTCCCGGCGCTTAAAATTAAACATAACTACAAACTACTTTACCAGCACCATTCTCTTCGTGAACTGATACTTCTTATCATTATCAGCTACTACATCCAGTCTGTAAAAGTACATTCCGCTTGCAAGGTTCGTTCCGTTAAAATTAACGGTATAATATCCCGCGGTCTTGACTTCATTCACAAGGCTCATTACTTCCCTGCCGATAATATCATAAATTACAATATTTACTTTTCCGTCAACAGGAAGAGCATACTCTATCTTTGTTGAAGGATTGAAAGGATTAGGATAATTTTGTGATAAAGAAAATTGTGTCGGAAGCAGACTTGAAACCGGCTCAGGATTTATGCCGATCACAGGTGTAACAAAATGATTTGCAGCATTTGTAACTTCAATAAGCACAACATTATTGTTACCACCGAAAAGAGTAACTTTTGTGAAAGGATTTCCCGGAGCGTTTTTCCATCTGAGATTAATTGTATCCGCCTGATTAAAAGCTACAGTATTGGCAAGTCTCATTTTGGCAACCTTTGTGCCCGGTGTTACCCATTTCACTGTATCAGTGTTGGTTGGTCCTGTAGGAAGATTTGCAGCAAGACGCAATTGATTGCCTGTGACGGTCGGATTGACGGGACGTAAATTTGGTGCAAGTTCTGAAGAAACAATTGAGTAAGTAAGAATACCGCCGTTTGCTACATTTGTATTGAACTGAAAGAAATACTGATTAGCGCCATATAAGCAGACAGTTGCATTCCTGTTAGTGTGCTTCATGTAAATATCAAATTCAAATGTATTGGCATTTACATAGGTCATGTTTCCGACGACAAGCTGATAAGTTGAAGTTACATAAACAGAGTCAGAACCTGCTCTGGAAATATTTGACAGCAGTACAAAAGAAAATAAAACGAGTGTAAGTTGTAACAATTTTTTCATTTTTAAATTGATTTTTTTAGTTTGGGAGATAGGTTTTGAATACAATATAGCTCATATAATTTTTTTTAACAAGAAACTTTTGGGATTTGGGATTTGAGATTTGAGATTTGAGATTTGGGATTTGGGATTTTCCAAATCTGTCCAAAACGTTTGATGTATAAAATCTATATTAAAGAATGTTATAAATTAAATAAGGCAATTCAGACCAGTTAAAACCAGTATTAGTTGTTTTCCAAATTCTATAACCGGTAGGGCTAAGATATCCAATGCTGTCATTATAGAAATATATTGAAGTAAAGGTTGTCCCAAAATTTCTTGACTCCCAATTTAATCCCCCATTAGTGGTCTTTAAAATTGTTGACATACCATATAAAACAAATCCGGTTGATTCATTAATGAATTCTATGTCAACAATAGCTGCTGTATTTGACTGAAAAATCAAATTCCAGTTTATGCCACCATCTGTTGTCTTAAATATTTTACCCGGATATCCCCCTGCAAAGCCAATATTTGAGTTTACAAAAAAAAGTCTTCCAAAGGACGTAACTTGCTTATTCGTACTTAGGATTTTCCATTGACTATTTGAACATACGGGTGTTAAAAAAAAAACATTAGTATATAAACCAGCTTTTTCTTCATTTGATCAGGAACATTTTTTTAGTTTGTGAATATTTTATGTCAGAAGATACTTATCGAAAGCGTAAAGTGAGTAAAAACAAACTCCACTTGAGAGATTACTCCCATCACTTAAAAATAATAAAGAAAATAAATATAGAATAGTTATTAGAAGCATTAAGATTTTTAGAACAAGCTGCAATTGTCCACGAAACTCTGTTCGAAAACTATTCAAACGCATCACACGATTGTACCATAGCATCACATGACGGTAAATAATTATTTAATCGTTTTTGACGGATCTGATTCAAACTCCAACCCAATCTCCATCGTGTGATTGTTTTATAAGACAGTGATGACTATATTCATTTAGTTCATTAACTTAACGAATCTTACCATGAAGAAAATACTGCAACTTTTCTTTTTTATAAGCATCAGTTGTATAAGTTTTACTTCATTAATTTACTCCCAGCAAATTAATTCTCCAACGAATGTAAAATTTCAAGACAACCGCTCGGAAAAAGATAAACAGATCTTTACTGACGAAATGATCACCTCCATGCTCGCCGATATAAACATGCCCGTAATAAAAGTTCTTCCCGATTCAAGCGATACAGACGCGTTCACATCAAAAACATTTAACGGCGCCTTGAGCGGCGACCAGTTTGGATACTCCGTATCCGGAGCAGGCGATGTCAATAACGACGGCTTCGATGATATTATTATCGGCGCACACAATAATGACGCAGTTGCTTCCAATGCCGGCAGAGCTTACATCTTTTTTGGTGACGCGGTCGTCAACACCGTTGCAGATGTCACTCTTTCAGGTGAATCCGCGAATAATACTTTCGGCTTTAGTGTCTCTTCAGCCGGTGATGTGAACGGAGACAACTATGCTGATGTCATCGTAGGCGCTCCGGGACATAATTCCTCAACAGGCAGAGCATACATTTACTTTGGCGGAGCCGCTATGAATAATACGGCTGATGTTTTTTTAATTGGTGAAGGGGCAGGACACGCATTTGGCTATTCCGTTTCTGAGGCGGGTAATGTTAATGGTGACGCTTATGATGACGTGATTGTCGGCGCGCATGGATTTAATTCGCTGACCGGGAGAATTTATGTTTACTATGGAGGCGCGAGCATGAATAATATTGCTGATGTAAAAATAGCCGGAAGCGCTTCATCAAATCATTTCGGAGCATCAGTTGCGAATGCCGGAGACATCAACTCCGACGGTTATTCAGATCTGATCATCGGAGCTTACGGTTTTAGCGGCAGTACAGGAAGAGCTTACATTTATAAAGGAGCGCTGAGCATGGATACAATTGCCGATGTTACTATGACAGGTGAAGCTACATCTAACTTATTCGGGATAAGTATTTCAACTGCAGGTGATGTCAATGCCGACGGGTATTCGGATGTTGTTGTGGGCGCGAGCGGTCACAGCTCAGGTAAAGGAAAAGCATATTTATATTACGGAGCAACTTCAATGGATAATATTGCTGATGTTTCAATTACAGGAGAAGTGACAGGAAATGAATTCGGAATTTCTGTTTCAGATGCAGGTGATGTGAATGGAGACGGTTATGCAGATATAATTATCGGCGCGCATAAATTCACGACAAAAACCGGAAAGACGTATGTTTATTTCGGCAGCACTTCTGTGAATTCGACCCCTGATATGATGATTACCGGAGAAGCTACGAATAATTATTTTAATTTTTCTGCATCCAATGCGGGTGATGTCAACGGTGACGGATATTCTGATCTGGTAATGGGCGCTTACGGTAACACTTCATCTACAGGAAGAGCTTATCTGCACATGTATGGAATGAAGGGCGTTCTTTATCCTAAACTGACGATGACAGGTGAGTTCAATAATAACTACTTCGGATATTGTGTTTCTTCCGCCGGCGATGTGAATAATGACGGCTACGATGACGTTGCTGTCGGAGCTTATGTTTTTGATCTGACTTTCACAGGAAGAGTTTATATTTATTACGGAGGTCAGTCAATGAATACGGTTGCCGATGTGATACTCAACGGTGAAAATGTAAATAACTATTTCGGTTACTCCATTTCACCTGCCGGAGATGTCAACAATGATAATTATGATGACGTTATAGTCGGAGCTTACGGATACGGAACAAATCAGGGTCGCTCTTACATTTACTTTGGCGGAGCAGCAATGAATAATGTTGCCGATGTTACAATGTGGGGAACATTTCAAAGCGTCAACTTCGGTATATCGGTTTCAAATGCCGACGATGTCAATAATGATAATTATGATGACGTAATCATCGGCGCAAGCACTATTAATACAAATACAGGCAGAGCGTATATTTATTACGGCGGAGCATCAATGAACAATATTGCTGATGTTACACTGATCGGAGAAACTACCGAAAGCTATTTCGGTGAATCGGTGGCGTGCGCTGGAAATGTGAATAATGACAATTACTCAGATGTAATAGTTGGTGCTAAGGGTTATTCTTCCAATACCGGAAGAGCTTATATTTATTACGGTGGCGCATCAATGGATCCGAACATTGACGTAACGCTGAACGGTGAAACGGCGAACAGCTATTTCGGATTTGATGTATCTACCGCGGGTGATGTGAATAAAGATATTTATTCGGACGTAATTGTTGGAGCTTACGGACACAACAGCTCACGAGGGAAAGTTTATGTTTATTACGGCGGTGCATCCATGAACTCCACCGTGGACGTTACATTCTTAGGTGAAAACGCAAACGACTTTTTCGGACATTCATTATGCAATGCCGGTGACATAAATAAGGATGGCTACAGTGACATAATGATCGGAGCTGAGCAGTATGCAAGCTCGACAGGCAAAGTTTACATTTACTTTGGCGGAACAACCATGAATTCAGATATCGATGTTACAATGACCGGAGAAACTCCGAATCTGTATTACGGAAAATCAGTTTCTTCCGCCGGTGATATTAACGCGGACGGCAACAATGATCTGATCACGGGCGCAAATAATTTTAACATTGCAATGGGAAAGAGCTATGTCTATCTCACTACTACACCGGACGTCAATCCGTCATTACTTTCGGTAACGGATGTTTCAAATGATCAGGGAGGATTTGTTAATCTGAAATGGAGACGAAGTGCGTATGATGATAATTTAACAGGTTTAATAGATGACTATCTTGTCGAAAGAAGCATTCCTCCTGACATTAACGGTTACCATTGGACAACAGCGGGAACTGTCAATGCTGATCTAAGCAGCATCTATAATTTCCCGGCACCCGCACCAACAGATTCCGACACATATTTCTTCAGGATCAAGGCAAGGACATCAAACGTGAACCAGTTCTGGTATTCAAACATTCTTTCCGGATCCAGTCTGATCAATATAGCTTATGGAACATTAAACCTCGGAGTGATAATGGAGGGACTTTATGATGCCGCGAACGATTCAATGAGAATGAGTGATACTGTCAAAATATATCTAAGGAATTCTTCAGCCCCTTATTCGATAAACGATTCATCGGTTTCAACCATTGATGCTGTCAATTTCACCGGAAGCTTTCAGATCAGTAATGCAGGGACTGGCAGCTATTACATTGTTGTCAGACACCGAAACTCCATCGATACCTGGAGCAGCTCTCCCGTTAACTATATAATCAATGGAACATTCAGTTATAATTTCTTTACTTCACTGAGTCAGGCATTCGGGAATAATATGAGCAGCGTTGATACTTCACCTGTTAGATTCGGCATATTCGGGGGAGATGCAGTGAAAGATAACAGTGTCGATGTGACTGATATCATTGCGGTTTTTAATGATGTAAATACTTTTACTTCCGGATACGTTTTAACTGACATTAACGGAGACAACTTTGTTGACTCGGATGATCTGATCATTGCATCAAATAATTCGAATAGCTTTGTAAGTACGGTGGCACCATAGAGATTTGGGGAATATTAACTTTGTTGAAATTTGTTAATCAAAATCTTTACTTGAATAACTTTTAAAAAATAATTTTTACAAACTTAAACTTGACAATAAAATGAAAGTGATTTTAATTTTTTTGTTTTTTATAACACAGAGTATTTGTTACTCGCAGGATCTGTTCATACCTGACAATCCTTATGATAAAGCGGACGATATCGTCAAAAGCCGAAAGTCGTTTAACCGTGAGCGTTGGTTTAATGAGCAGCGGATGTATCCTTTTAATTACATTCCTGCCAATGCTTATGAAAAAGCTTATGAGGAAAAGAAAAAGCTTCAGTCGGAAAACGGCTTTGCAATGACAGGGATCTTTGATACATGGACAAACCTCGGTCCGACCACAGGTTTTTATTTTTCCTATTCCAACATTACTTCCCGCATGGCTAGCGTAAGATATGATCCGAATAATGCCGGTACGATATATATAGGAGCCGCATTCGGAGGAGTTTGGAAAACCACCAACAGCGGTACGAACTGGGTCTCAAAATCAGATTATGAAGTGTCATTGTCATCCGGCTCTATCGCGATCGATCCTACTAATTCAAACATAATTTACTACGGCACAGGTGAAGCCACCTATAGCGGCGCTTCTTATTACGGAAGAGGATTACTTAAATCCATTGACGCCGGGAATACCTGGACAAGCTACACATCAGGATTGCCGACATCTTCATATACATCAAGGATAGTTGTCAGACCTAACAATTCAACGCAGATCTTTGCCGCGATGGGAGTCAACGGTCTGTACAGAAGCATTAATTCAGGAGTAAGCTGGAGCCAGCTTGTTTCCGGAAGATGTGATGATGTTATATTTTCTCCGACTGGTGATACAGCTTATATAGTCGGCAGCGGTACAGGTTACAGAGTATCGGTGAATGGCGGCGCTTCTTTTACTTCAAATGCAACGCTTACAATGGGTACACGAAATCATATCGCTCTTTGTAAGTCGTCTCCGAATATTTTGTATTGTTCGATCTATTCCTCAAGCAGCATTACTGTTTTTAAATCTGTAAATGCGGGAAGCACTTTTTCCCAGATAGCTGTCGGACAAAACTTCAACGGAGGTCAGGCATGGTATGACTTTTACATGCACGTTAGTCCTTTCGATCCTGATCTTGCATTTGTCGGTTCAATTGATATATGGAGGACAACAAACGGAGGTGCAACTAATTTTACAAATGTCACCAATGCTTACAGCGGAGGGAATGTTCATCCCGATCAGCAGAATTTTGATTTTCATCCGACTGATGTAAATCAAATGGTCTGCGTGAATGATGGCGGAATATGGCGTTCGACCAATAAAGGAACGAACTGGATCAACATGAATACGAATCTTACACTTACACAATTTTACAGAATTGCTTCGGATCCTTCCAATTCAAACCACATCCTCGGAGGTACACAGGACAACGGAACCCAGAGAACACTCGGGGCAATTAACTGGTCTGCCGCATTTGGCGGTGACGGAGGAGAAGTATGCTTTCATACCAAGAATAATTTATATATGCTCGGCGAAACACAGAATAACGGAGTACAGCGTTCGTCCAACGGAGGAACAACCTGGGCATCAGGTACATCAGGACTTACGGGATCCGGAAGCTGGGTTGGTCCTTTGATCTCACATCCTGATTCAACAACAATATTTTATACAGGAAGGCAGCAAGTATTTAAGACTACAAGCTGGGGAGCAAACTGGACTGCGATCTCGAATGTAGTCGGCGGTACGATCCGGGAAATGGCAATAAGTAAATCTTCTGCCAACATAATGTATGCTACTTCAGGAAGTACTGTCTATAAGTCCACAAACCGGGGCTATACATTTTCATCTGTAACAATTGGGCTGCCGGCAAGAACCATAACAAGTGTGAACGTTCATCCCGATTCTTCATCAGTTGCCGTACTGACTTATTCCGGATTCGGCACGGGGAAAGTTTTCAAAACAACTAACGGAGGTTCATCCTGGATAGACATTAACGGCAATTTACCTGATTCCCCTGTCAATGACGCTTTGATTTATTATCCGAATTATTCGACGAGCACATACTTTGCAGCGACGGATGTCGGGGTTTTTGTTTCAAATAATTACGGACAGAGCTGGATAGAGCTTGCAAGCGGGCTTCCCAATACTGTTTCAATTCATCTTGATCATCATCTTACTACAAACAAATTGAGGATCGGTACTCACGGAAGAGGAGCTTTCGAAATCCAGCTTAACAATTTCGTTGCGTCTGATATTACAGTGATACCTGAGGGATTTTATAATACAGTATCCGGAAAACTGAATATGAAGGATACTGTAAGGGCTTATATAAGAAATGTCACCGCCCCTTATAGTCTTGTAGATTCATCGACTGCAGTGGTTGACTCATCGTCATTTACAGGAAACTTTGTATTTAATAATGCCGCATCATCGGTTTATTATATCGTTGTTAAGCACAGAAACTCAATTGAGACGTGGAGCAAATCCGGCGGTGAAACTTTCATACACGGAATGATGACAAATTATAATTTTACAAACGCGGCGGCGCAGGCATACGGAAATAATCTTATATTAAAGGGAGGAAAGTATTGCATCTACAGCGGTGACGCAAACCGTGACGGCACAGTGGATGTTAGCGACCTTGTGATGATTTATAACGACGGTGTTAACTTTGTTTCAGGATACGTTCAGAGTGATGTCAATGGTGACAGCTTCAGTGATGTCAGCGATATGGTTATTGCATATAATAACGTGACGAATTTTGTGGGACTGATCCGTCCTTAGTAACTAATTATAAATACATAAAATGAGTAATGTCCCATAAATGCAAAAGGACATTACTCATTTTTTATTTTCTCAAGCTCAAACTTAGCTCCGAGACTTACTAATTCCTTTGTTACATTAAAGAGAAATCTGATATTTGTTAATTCCTCCGCCTGTATTTCAAGGATCTCTTTTCTCAATGGCTTGAAATCGAGCTCATCACCGTAATTATACTTTTTAATTATGTCATCAATAATCTTTGTACTCTGCTCAAATACATTATAATTTTTATCATACATTAAGTATGCCTTTCCCATAAAGTCGTTAATGATCTGTGTATGCAATTTATGATCGTTCGCTCTTGTCTTACGAAGCTTCTCATTTGTCACATCAAGCGAAGCAGAAATATCGCTTTTTAATTTTTCTTTAACGACATTCATTCTGTCAAGAGCAATGTTTATTTCCTGAAAGTCTTCCCTTATCTCGGTGAAGTTTTCCGGAAGATCTCCCCTGTCAGAAGGTCCCTGCATTTGCGGTATCTCACCTCCCGGCGCATTTTCACCTCTTGGAGGAATGTGTGGTCTTTCTTTTATTTTGAATAATGCGGAGTCAAGATATTTGTCAAGCTCCTCAATGCGGTTTGTCTGATCACTTATACTTTCCGACATTTCAAATGAGCCGGTAAGCGAATCGTAGATGACATAATCCCGGGCTTTACTGCAATTGTCCGGAGGTCGGATGAGACTCTCAAGCATTGGCGCGAAATCCTGCTTAACGATAAATCTTTTCTTTGACTGGGAAAGGACTACTGAGCTGCTGATGAGGAAGATAAGTGTAATTACGGGCAAAAAATATTTTCGCATATTAGATATAATGTTTTTTAAATTCCAACAAAAGTAACAGCTATAAAAGTTTAATAATGTAAATTAATGTTACTGCCTTACGATCATTACTCATAAAAACTTAAATGATAAGATAAGAAAAATGTTCAGCAACTTATAAAAAAGATCCGTTAAGATTCATCTCAACGGATCTTTAAGTGTTAATTGAAATTTATTATTTCGGTCTTTCGGATGTATTTTTCTTTCTGATGTTTCTTACGGTACCGGATTGATCTGAAGAGCCGGAAGGATCGGTTGTTATCCTGTTTTCCCTGACTGCTTCAGTATTACTAGGATTTATCAGCGGCATTGGCAGTGGTGTAACAGCTGAAACAAAGTTCTTAGAATTGTTGAACGAAATTACAAGATCACTTGCATCAGTAAAATTATCACCGGTAATATCAGTGTTAATATATCCTGAATTAAATCCCAGCACATCATTGTAAATCGTCAATACATCAGTTGCATCGACCTGATCATCCTGATCGACATCACCACTGTAAAACGCATATCTTACCGGAGTGTTATCCACCAGGATCATATTATTTCCAAATGCTTGTGCTGAAGATGTCCTGAAATCATAATCGCCTTCATTTGTAAGCGGATTGAAATAGATCGCCTGATTATTCCAGGTCTGGATCGTATTCCTGTGTCTGCATTGCAGATAATGTCCAACCCCCGATGAAGTATTAGCAAAGATCAGAGAAGCTCTTCCGTTAATTGTGAGATATGCCTTTGCAGAATCATCTATGGAAAAAGGAGATACAGTGTTCCTCAAATAAAACCGCATAGTGTCTCTTACCATATTGTTGGTAGAAGGATTATAAAAACCCTGAATTAATCCTGCGAAATCAAGCTGATAAGGTTTTGTGCTCATATTGTTTAACTGGATACCCCATGAGTAAAGCATTCCGGTATCAGAACCTCCTAAGGCAGCGACATCCCTTACTACAAGTCTCCACAGACCGTTTGTACTGTCACCAGTGAAAACCGAATTTAAATTAGCAAATGGTTTTATCCTTGGAGAGAATGAAACATATCTGCCGTTAACAAGTGAACTGTCAGCGTTATCATCAAAAATTGTTATCAGATGATCTGCATTACTTACTAAAGTGTTCTGATCATAAAGCATAACTACATCACCATTAGGACCTATGAGTGAAATTTCCAGATGCTGCTCTTGATTATGATTGAGTGCAACAAAAACATTTATGTCAGAAATTATACTTTGGTTTAAAATAATAAGAGAATCTGTAGCTGTTCCTCCCGTACCTGTCGGAGGAACTCTCTTATTGGATGATTTGAGATAGTAACCGTCTGCAAAATTTAAGTTATCCGCCCTGTTCATTGGAGACTGCGGTTGATCATTACTGCTTCCGCAATTGGCAAATGATGCCTCATTACGGAAATTTAATACTGGAGTAGTACCTACCCCACTCGGAGCTGCGTATCCGTCAAGATTATAAACTGCATAAGATCCACCGGGACCATTACTGAGATCGATAGATTTAAACATAAACCTGTTTATGTCCTGAGCAAATTTTACATCGGGAAGAATTCTGACCTCATCAATATATCCGTCAAAATCCGTTGTGAAGATGCTCCCTCCTATATATAAAGAATCAGGTGAATCGGTTATATTTCCGGCAATATTAGTGCCGCTTGTTGTAAGGACTCCATTAATAAAAAACTGATAGCTGCCATTAAGTCCGTTATATGTAAATGCCACATGAGTCCATTGAAATAATTTCAATGTTGTAACGTCATTGTAGTTAAAGTTACCGTTTATTCCCGCATAAAGCAGATTATTAAGTATAGCGAGACGGTAGTTAGTAGCGGCTCCTGTTCCGTTTCCTTTCTGAATTAAAACCGAGTTCCCAGTTAACCTTGGATAGATCCAGGCAGACATTGTAATTTGTGATGTCGGACTAATGAGAGCATTATCAACAGCCGCAAGATAGTCATTGACTCCATCGAGCTCAACACAGTCGTTTGTTTGAATTGTCTGTAAAGGTCTGTTGCTCATATCGAAAGCGGTCACCCCCCTGTTTGTTCCTGAATTTCCATTACCCGACCAGTCAGTCAAAGAAAAAGCTATTCCGTTGGCATCGTTATCCTGAAAGGTCAATGACATAACAAGCGCAGAGTAAATACCGGTACGAGATCCAAGTGATGTTCTCCTGTTCATATAAATTTCAGAAGTGGAATTTGCTTTATTCCATATCCTTACTTCATCCATCTTACCGGCAAAAGGATCGTTAAAACCTTTACCAATCCAGACAGAGTCGGTATTTGCTACGGGCTGCGCTGCTGCTGAAACTACAGATGTATCAAAGTTTCCGTTAATGTAAGTGGTAAATAAGTTTGATGCCACATCATACGTGCCTGCAATGTGAGTCCAGGCATTACTAGAAATTACTCCCTTCCCTATAAGTCTTGTATTTGAGTTTGTTCTGATCGCAACTTTACCGTTGGAAAGATACAATGTGTAGCCGTTCGCTCCTGCGTTCCTTTTCTGTAAAATGATCTGAAAAGGCGGTGAGGTAACATTTGTAGGGCACACCCAAGCTTCAATTGTAAAGCTTCCGGTAATGTTGAGTTCGGTTGCATGTCGGACTGCAACATAACTTGAGTTGGATCCGGTAAAAGTCGCAGCATTATTCCAGAACATCTGCGCTTTTATTTCCGGAGTATTTGAGATGAATAATAGTGCTAAAATTAAGAACGAGAGCTTGTTGAAAATTTTCATGTAAAAATCCTCCTTCAAGATTTTTTCAAAATAAAGTTTTTAACCTGGTTAAATAGCAGAAATGCTTCCGATAATATACAATACTTTGAAATTATATTCTATTACACTTTACCATATCAGATGAAAATTAATTTTTTCTTACCCTTCAAAAAGCTTAAAGCAGGCAAAGAATGCAAATATCGGGGCAACAATTTATAAAGTTCAATAAGTATTCAGAGGTGAAAAGTAAACAAAACATTCTTTGCAAAAGCAGAACTATAAAATTATTTTTGTATCAGTTCATTCAAATAGAAAGTAATAGCCGGGGAAAAAGCGGTTGCAAACGGTTTTCCTCAAAGACATGCCGGCATGACAGGTTATTATTTCTTAATTCTTTAAAATCAAATTACGGAGAAATTTTATTATGACATTTTATAACCCCAATTCAATTTTCAAAAAAGTTTTCATTGCTCTTAACCTCCTATTTATTCTTCTGTCATTTAATTTATATTCTCAGAATATAAAATTAAACAAAAGTAAATTTGACAGGAATATGAGTAATCTCAATAAAAAATTTCCGGTAAACAAGACTTTTGAGAACAACCCTTTGACTACAACACCGGAAAACATTGTTTCAAACGAAGAATCCGTTATCAGAAATGAAATGGATCAACTTAAAAATCCTAATAACATGTTCAGAAATGGTGAAAGGATAGTTGAACTTCAAAAAAGGCTTGAAAGTATAAATCATTCCACAACGACAGTTCAGCCGTCGCAGAATCAATATACAATGATATTACCTCCTGCCGGTAATCCTGAAATAGATAATCTTTATTCAACAAATTTATTCAATGGAGGTGGTTATGTAAGTTCAGTAGCGACACAGGTTGAACAAAGAGGAGCCGGTGCAGGAAAGATCTGGGTTGCTGTAGCCCATACAGACGCCGATACAGGCATTGGGGCAAAACCGGACACAATAAATATTTATTACACAATCAACGGAGGAGCTACCTATACATTATATATGAAAGTTGCTTTCAGCTCTGCAAATAAAATTGCATTTGATGACCTTGACATGGAAATAATCGAGCCGTCATCCGGACAAAAATCCCTGTATCTTACATTTGGTTATTATACAAACGGGTTTTTAGGG
Organism: bacterium; assembly: GCA_034439935.1. GTDB lineage: Bacteria > Bacteroidota > Ignavibacteria > Tepidaquicellales > Tepidaquicellaceae > JAGPCH01. The sequence goes on along the minus strand of JAWXBH010000016.1, from coordinate 5,740 downwards.
CAGCGTCTTGTCGGGTATATTATTGTAACAACTCCAACACCGGCTGTATTCGGAAGTACGCTGACTTTTCCGGGGCAGACAGGTTCAAGTAAGTATTTCAATGCGCGAATAACTTCAGATAACGCATCTTATCCTGACATTGCGTATGTTACAATTTCTATTATGCAGGACTCAACTGAAGGAAGTAATAATTATATGATGTCAAAATTCTGCAGAATTTACAATCCTTATGTATTAAATCCTGCGATAACTTATTTTCCAAAATGTATCTATGGAGTAGTTGCAGGTTATGCTACAGATATATTTACAGATATCGCTTATTTCAATAATAATAGCGATTCAATTGTATTTGTTCTCAGCGGATATCCTGGATTTGAGAGTAGTCTGTACCTTTATAAAGCATACGGAAACTCATCAGTCTATCCGACTTCAAACGGAGCCATTTCTCCGACAGGAGACAATCTCGAATACGCGACCATTGCATCCAACGGAGGTTTTAATCAGAAAAAATTGATGATCGTTTATACAGACAATTATAATAACAGCGGGGATTTTGATCAATGGGCTCTTTCTACATTTGATGCCAACAACTGGAATGCATCAACTTTAGAATATTCCTCGCTGCATAATTCTAAACGGGGTGAAGTTATTGGAAGACGAAATGCAAGCGGAAGCTTTTCAATAGCTTTTTCTAACTATCTGAATAACATGCAGAATGCAACAACTTGTACCTTTAACGGAGACTTCAATCTGGCAACTTATTTACACTGCACAAATACAGGGTATTCCAATTCACTCGTAAATCCCAAGCCTGCCTTCAGGTATGTAAACGGTGATAGCTGCATAAATACCTGGGCGTATTTCTATAGTCTGAATACAGCTTCAGGATGCAGCGGCATTAATGCCTATGTGAAAGCTGCCACTGAAGGTTACTATGATGACAATACCGGTGTGACACCCATATATGACGTAATGGAAATTGTATTGGCAAACCAAAGCTCTCCATATAATTTCATTGACACAGCATTAGTCTATCTTGACTATCAATTACTTATGAATGAGATTGTATTCAGGAATGCTGCTGACGGAGATTACTATTTTGTTATAAAGCACAGAAACGCTCTTGAGACATGGAGTTCTTCGCCTGTTAGTATATCTCATTCATTTAATGCATATTATGATTTTACCTTAGCAGCCGAGCAGTCTTATGGAAATAATACTGTGCAGGAAGGTTCGACCTGGTGTCTTTATAGCGGGGATGTTGATCCTTCGGGAATCAATGACGGTATCATAGATGTGGATGACGTTCTGTACATATATAATGACGCGTTAAATTTTATTTTCGGTGACTATCTCGTTACTGATCTCAACGGAGATAATTTTGTTGACACAGGTGACATTTTAATGTCGTACAATAACTCAAATAATTTTGTCAGCGTAATAGCTCCTTAGTAAAGATTGTTTCTTCATTTCTCTTAATTGGTTAATGCCGGGAGATCATTTCCTTCCGGCATTTTATTTTTTCTTCATCAGCTCATCAATCTTTTTCAGCAGCCAGAATTTATTTGCTGTATTACCCGCTGTAATTTCCTTTTTCAAAAGATTGTATTCGGAAATATTTTTCGCGTCTCTTACTTTAAAAAGTCGGTTGAGGAAAGTGCAGTAATTCAGATATATAATTCTGTAATTATCCTGCACGACATCCTTGTTAAGATAATGTCTGAACGAATCCAATAAATATTCAAAAGATACAAAGTCATTTTTTTCATACAAAATTTTAAGATTAAGAGATCTCAAATTCAGTTTATACTCGGAGGAATTAGCATCTACGCAGGCAATATTCTCAATTGCTTTATCAAAATCACCTGTGATGTAATTTAAGTGAGCGTTGGAAAAATTTTCAGCATTCTTTCTCAGCGGCTTTGGAACATTCTTAAGATGACTGCTGATAAAATTTTTCAGAAACTCCGTTTCACCAAAGTCAGCCGCCGTCTTAATTATACCCGCGTATTCGTTAAACGAAATTTCCTTTTTTTCATCCAGAATAAGATTTCTTTTCACTCTTATCTTATCAATTTCAAAATATTCAGCGTTCCTGTCGGCAATGTTATCATTGATCGTAAGGGTGCTCTCAAGGAAATTATACAAAAGCCTTACTTCATGATTATCAAAATATTTGTCGTGTGATACTAGATATGCTTTGAAACGGAAGTAATGCTCGGTCTCCTGATCATGCTTTGTTGCAAGGTACATCAGATAATATGTGTTCATTATCATAAAATCATACTCAGAAAGTTCTTTTATTTTATTCAGAATGCTCTGAAAAGGAATTCCATCAAGAAAACTTTCAAGGATATTTATTTTTTTGGTATAATTGTTTCTCATTTTGAATGAAACAATATTATTGAAATTCTTAAAACATTCTATCAGGGTATAATAGATCTCATATTCGGAAATTTTGTATGTAATATCCTTATCCTTAAGGACGGAAGTATTTTTGAAATTAAAATCATATTCCATGATGCTCAGATCTTTTAAATACTCATATATTTCCGGAGAGAATATTTTTCTGTCTTTAAGCTTTTCTTCAAGAAGCTTGAACTTTGACGAGAATAGTTTTTTGTCAGATCTTTGATTCAGGTTTTCCAGCAAAAGGAATTGCTTTCTGTAAACATCAGCGTCAAAGCTCTGTAACTGTAGATAGTATTCGGAGAGTTTTGTAAGTTCATGGATCAGATTCTTCATCACTCCGTAATTGTATTTTTTTTCAGGAAAGATTGACATCCATGCACTCTCCCTTTTAAGCTTTTCACGGTCTTCATCCAGATAATGTTTTTTTATGTATCTGAATAAAGTTATCACAGCAGTTTTTTTATTAAAGTAAGGCGAAATAACAAAGTCACCGAACTTCTTCATTTCATCCTTGCTGAAAGTCGAGAGCGTATGTATGAGAACCGAATTGATCATTCAGTCTGATTATTGATTTGGTAAAGTTAACTTTAACTTATCTAAACGATATTCAAATTATTAGGAAAAAATATATTGTTTTTTAATACTTTCCCGTACCGGAATTTCATATTCGATAGAAATTAATAAGGTGAAACTTAAACTGCTATCAGATCTTCTCACAGTACTTAAGTTACAATTTTATTCCGTTTTGAATGCCTTTGCCGCTATTTCAGGCACTTGAAGATAAGATCCTAAGATGAAAACTACCATAAACTTTCTTTGCAAAGCATAACTGCTTAATCTATTTTTGTTCAGTTCTATCAACGAATGCGGAAAGAAGACTTGAAATTCCACCGCCGCTATTTTTCAAATTAATCATAACTCCATCTTTATTTATTCTGTTTACTAAAATTTTTTTAATAAAAGTTAATGAAAGGAAAAAAATGAACACAAAATTATTCAGATTTATTTTCTGCGTTACTTTCCTGCTGCTTGCAAACATTACTTCATTCTCACAGGATAAGAAAATTCATCCTTCTGAAAAGCCCGCGCCGGTTCAGAATGATATGAGCAGAGGCGCAGTGTCAGAAAATTTAGCTCAGGATAAAGAGTTTGCAGAGCTTGAAAAAAAATTATTGCTTGCAAAAAATACAGGAAACATTAATGCTGTAAAAGATCTGCAGAATGAGCTTGAACAAAAGACGGGTGCCGCTACTGTTCACCCGGAAAGTTTTCCGCTTACTCTTGTCAGTGACAGACAAAGTGAAGCAGATAACATAAACGCTTCATTTGTATCTGCGGCGACGGGTGTAAAAGGAATTGCAACATGTACCGAACAGATCACATCGAGTGCTGGAAGGATGTGGACTGCATTTGTATATGGACCTCTCAGCGGAGCAAATCCTGATAATCTGAGACTTTGCTATAGGGATTTCGCGGGGAATTCATGGAATCATTATGTCACACTCGGATTCTCCCCGGGCAACAGAATGAATCAGGATCAGATCGATATTGAATTAATAGAAGATAATACAGGTGATAAATATATTTACGTAGCGTTCGGTTACATAACAAGCTCTAATCAATGGAGGATCGGACTTACAATAGTAAAAATCACAGGAGGATTGAATTTTGCGGGCTATACACTCTCATGGCCCGGTACTAATAATTCAACATTATATCATAAGCCGAGAATAGTTTCAGACAATGAAGCTTACCATCCGAATCCATGGATATACATTACCGCCTGTGAGGACAGTGCAGTTGCCGGAGGATATTACGCGGGCGAGAAAGCCGCTATCGTTTTTTCTCCTTATACCGTATCTCCAACTATTACATACAAACCTCAGCCCATGCTCGGATTTCTTTTCAGGTATCCCAGTGATTTTTACTGTGACCTCGCATATTACCGTAACGGCGGACTAGATTCAATAATGATAGTAGAGTCCAGTCTTGAGGATTCATCAAAAATTATCATTGCTAAAACCTCCATCAGCTCGTTTGTATCGTCATCATTCGCTCAATACGTTGGCAACATCAGCACAATAAATAACAGACGCAGCTATCAGGCATACATCGCATCTGCAGGAGGATACAATAAGCTGATGATCGTCAATCTGAGAAAGTATAATAACACGGACTGGGACATAGAATATTACAGTTCCACAAACGGCAGCGCCGGCTGGTCTAACGGTTACATTGATTACAGATCAAACTATTCCACGCGTGCTGACATTGCAGGTTTCAGAAGTGCTCCGGGATTTTATGCAACCGCGTATTCCGAAAATACAAATACGTTCGTGCCTGTTGTATATTCATTTTGTAACAACAATATCTGGGGACCGCTTGTGACACCCACCAATCACATTAATACAAACCCTTTCACTGCACAGCCAAGACCCGGAGTGAAATACGGGATCACCGAAGAAAGCTGTTTTACATTATGGACTGAATACAGCGGATCGACTAATGTTTGGAATTCAGTCGGCTGCTCAGGCTCGGTTTCGGTTATGAGAAACATTTTCTTGAGAGGCGTACCGCAGGGAATGTGGGATGCTCCGGCTGATACACTTAGAAATGATACGATGAGACTGTATATAAGAAATGATTTTTCGCCATACAGCATAGTTGATTCTTCAAAGACGTGGCTTGATAATGACGGCTACGGAAATTTCTGGTTCACCAATGGGCAGAATTTTGTTAATTATTATATAGTAGCCAAGCATAGAAATTCCATCCGTACATGGAGCGCTACAACCTTCCAGTTCAATTCAAACTCTACATCTTATTCTTATGATTTCACAACTTCTCCACTCCAGGCATACGGTGTTAATATGATACAGGTGGATGTTGTTCCTGATCTGTATGCATTTTACAGCGGTGAAGTCTCAGGGGATGAGATTGTGGATGTGACGGATGTTGTAGACATTTTTAATGATGCAAATAATTTTGCGTCCGGTTATATAATTACCGATGTCAATGGCGATCAATTCACGGATGTTGACGACCTGCTTATAGCATACAATAATTCAAATAATTTTGTGAGTGAAATAAGACCTTAACTCAGTTGAAAGTATAAAGTTGAAAGTTGAAAAGTTGTAAAAGAAAAAGTGCCATAAGATTATATCCTATGGCACTTTTTTTTTAGAATTAATTTAAATCTGATCATTGATCATTGTTAATTGATCATTGTTAATTGATAATTACTTCACGAGCATCATTTTCTTTGTAGACACAAAGCTGCCTGCATCAATCCTGTAAAAATATGTTCCACTGGAGTAATTTGATGCAT
>JAWXBH010000015.1:0-29664 GCA_034439935.1 bacterium | reverse complement strand
TTTTTAATTCGTGATCATTCGTGAAATTCGTGGCAAGTTTTTTCTTTATTTTGGACGGATGTGACTTATGCTGTCCAATTGTATCTATGTTAATTTTGTTTTTAAAATTAGTGATAATATTTTTAAATCGTGATCATTCGTGTAATTCGTGGCAAGTTTTTTCTTTATTTTGGACGGATGTGACTTATGCTGTCCAATTGTATTTATGCTAATTCTGTTTTTAAAATTAGTGATAACATTTTTAATTCGTGATCATTCGTGAAATTCGTGGCAAGTTTTTTCTTTATCTTGGACGGATGTTATTATTTTTATCACTGTTCAATAACCCCGACTAATGAAATTACTTTTGCTTAATGGAATTCACATCTCTTTCTAGCTTATTTCTGAGACTGTCAAGCTGTACCTGATAATTCAAAAGCTTAAGCTCTCTCTGATTCAGTTCATGCTCCTTATTAAGTATGCGCGTTTCTCTTGTATCAATGTTCTTTTGAAACTCCGACTTGTCCCAGTACCCAAGATCTTCAAAATATCCTTTAAATAAAAAATTATGCTTCAATGCTTCCATGTTCTGATAAAAGCTGAATGAACCTAGCTCCAGGTTCGCTGTCGTCTGATTTGAATTTTTCATTATTCCTTTAATGTTGTTTGCAAAGGCGGTATCTGTCAGCAATGTTCCTACAAGACTCTGACTCGAATTAATTTTTTCGGTTATTTCAGATACATTAGTTGTAATGGAAGAAATCGTTCCCTGTAGTGCCTTGATATCCTCTGTTACAATTGCAACGACTTCTGAAGTCTGTAATAAAATTTTGTCGACACTTGCGCTGGAATTTGAGAAGCTTGTCATCAATGAATCAAAGTGGTCAAAAATATCACTGTTGTTTACAAGTTTGCCAAGTGTACCCTCTCCGTTATTTACTTTCTCGGAGATATCGGCGATGTTCTTAACAATCTTCTCTGCTTCCTTGGTTGATTCATTCAGGTTGTTAAGAATGTCTCCGATCTCAATTGGCTTTACAGATTGAATGGTATCATCTTCTTCAACTGAAATACCACCCACTGTTCCGGATGAAATCACCAGAACCTTATTTCCTACAAGACCGTCAGAGTTAATGGTTGCGCGCGAATCTTTTTTTATGAATCTCAGGACATCACTCTCTACTACCATGTTCACTGCAACTTTATCTGTAGCGATAATTTCAATCGACTCTACCGATCCGACCTTTATTCCTGCGAACTGCACTGAGCTACCCTGTGTTAATCCGCTAACTGAAGAGAAGATCGAATGTAGCTCGATCGTTTTTGTAAAAAGATTTTCTTTGCTACCTACATAGAACAAAGCTATTATAAATAATACCAGTCCTGTTGCTATGAATATTCCGAGCTTTATGTATCTTGATTTATTCTGACCCATATTTTTTTATTCAAATTCAAAAAATCCCCTGACAAATTCATCGTCAGAGTGTTCCAGTTCTTCGTATGTTCCTTCTGCTGTAAACCCACCGTCCTTTAATACAACAATTCTGTTTGCTACCAGTTTTGCACAGGCCATGTCATGGGTTACTATTAAAGATGTTACCTTCAACTTCTTCTGCATCTCAAGTATCAGATGACTTATTTCATTTGATGTCACCGGATCAAGACCTGTTGTAGGTTCATCATAAAGAATGATCTTGGGATCGAGCATCAGTGTTCTCGCCAGACTTATTCTTTTCTGCATTCCGCCCGAAAGCTCAGAAGGCATTTTATCTATGGCTTTTGTAAGCCCCACGTTTTCAAGCATCTCTTCAACCTTTGCTGTAAGATCTTCCTTTTTATAATGCGGCTGACGCACAATAGGGAACTCAAGATTTTGTCTTACAGTCATCGAATCATAAAGAGCGCCCCCCTGAAATAAAAAACCGATCTTAATTCTTACTTTATTTTCTTCGCTCTCAGGAAGATCAAGATACTCTTTACCGAAAGCCGTTATCTTTCCTGAGTCGGGAGGGATAAGTCCGATGATACACTTCAGAATTACCGATTTACCCGTGCCCGATCTTCCCAAAATTACAACTGTCTCACCTCTCTTTAAACTTAGTGATACATCTTTTAATACCGTATTCGAACCGAAAGACTTTTTCAGATCTGTAATCTCCATTACAGATTCGCCGGTATCATCTTTAACAACTTCAGTTTTCGTTTCGCTGTCCATTCTAATTGTCAAAAAATTAGTGAGGTCAATTGTACCATTAACATATCAATTAAAATTACAAGCAATGAAGATATTACAACCGCTGTATTTGCAGCAACACCGACACTCGCCGTCCCGCGATTAGCATTGTAACCTTCATAACATCCGACAACTCCTATGCTGAATCCGAAAATAAAAGTTTTAGCCATTGCCGGTATGACATCTGCCATTGTTATATTATTGAATGAATTCCTGAGGAACAATTGAAGAGTGCTTGAATCACTTATGTTTATTGCGACGAAACCTCCGAGTAATGCAAGTGCGTCTGCCAGTACAACCAATAGAGGGAGCATTAAAGTCGCCGCTGTTACTCTTGTTACTACTAAAAATTTAAACGGATTGCAGCCGGATACTTCCATCGCATCGATCTGCTCCGTTACTTTCATTGAGCCAAGCTCCGCGCCAATACCCGAACCTATCTTTCCCGCGAATATTAACGCTGTGATCACAGGTCCGATCTCTAATATAACTGCCAGCGCAACCATGGACGGGACAAGAGAAGACGCGCCGAACTTTTGTAATGTTGGTATCGACTGCATTGTCAAAGTAAGCCCAATTATAAAACCGGTAATCGCAACCAGCGAAAAAGATTTAAAACCGATTTCATAAAATTGTCTGAATGTTTCCGCAATTTCGTATGGAGGTTTGAAAATGTGCTTTAAATATCTCCATCCGAATAACGTCAGTCCCGAGATCTTCAGAAAAAATTCCTGCGTAGAAGCCGGAAGAATAGTAGCTATAGACTCCTTTTCCTTTTCTTTTTTCTCTGTACTATCAACTGCTTTATCCATATACTAAAAATTTTTATTCATTATCATGTGTATTTCTAATGTTCAAATCTATGAACGGATTTGCAATACCAATTATCATTCCAAAAGAAAGATCATAGATGTTTGCACCCTGAGCCACATGAGTAAATCTGAGCTTTACTGACGGATAAATTAAAAGCTTATCATTGCGTATTGAATATCCGATTGAGCTTTCGGCAAACCATCCGGGTCTTGAAAAATTATGAAAATATCCTCCGCCAAAAGAAAGCGTCGGTACTGCCTGCAGTAGATTGGAAGGTTTTATTCCCTGTTGCAGTAGAATATCATATTTATATCCCAGACGAATGTTGCTGTTGAGATCCTTACGGAAAATGTATGAATATTCAAAAGAAAGTCTGTGCTCACCAAAGTAACCGAATCCGACTGATGCTTCCTTTGTAAATCCCAGCGCTATTTTATCATTTTCAAATAATATAATGGGATTGAAAAGATAAACAAATGCAGCAATGCCTATTGCGATCGGGAAAGTGCTGTTTGCAGGCTTTGAAACATTACCTTTACCGGTAATTGAATTTTCAAAAAAGTCTTTACCAATTCCGTAGTCATTCAGAAAATGTTTTTTGTTCCCGGAAGTCAGGACATCAAATGTGCTCTGGCTCATTGCACTGCCGGATATGATGAATGATACTGAAAGAATAATAAAAAAAGACTTCATTGAATTAATTTGTATAAAAATAGAATAATGCAAATGTTGAATTTATATAAATCCTAAATCACCGCAGACACATAGTGACATTCATTCCTTATCAAAAAGATAAGTAATGCTTTTTTCTTCAATTATTTTTACAAGGTCTCGGGATGGGTAGATCCTGTAATTTTTTATTTCATCTTTCGGTATCCATTTTATGTTATACATTCCACCGTCACAAATAAGCCCGAGCTTTGCTTCCTGATCTTTCTTATTCTGTGAACACCTGAAAATTATTTCTACCTGATGTATCCCGTTCTTCCATTGATCAAACTCCGATTTAGAAATTATGAATTCCCTTACCAACATCACCTCATGCGTAGTAATGTCAAGGTCGGTCTCTTCCTTAAATTCGCGCGCTGCAGTGCTCCTCAAATCTTCACCTGCTTCCTGACTTCCTCCGGGTAGGGCATATAAGATGCCTTGCGAATCTATGTATTCTATAAATAGTATCTTTCCGTCCTTCTCCAGAATTCCGCGGGATGAAATATTATGTCTCATTACATCTGCATTAATTTACTCAGCGAATTATAAAATGAATTTTCAATTTCCCTCAGTGACAGATCAATGTCAAAATTTATTTTGAACCTGTGATCTTTTGTTTCTCCAATATTATCTATATCAATTCCCGATCTCTTCGCTTCGGCTTCTATGGTTTTAATGTTACTCTTGTCGCAGGAGATTATTATGCTGCTCTGCACTTCAGAAAATAAAGAAAAATCCTTCCTGCCTTTAATTAAAATATTCACATCACAACCTATGCCACAATTTCTGTTCATTATGCAGCATTCAGCGAGCGCCACCGCAATACCACCGTCTGAAATATCATGAGCCGAATTTATAAGCTTTTTATTAATGAGCTCTAACACTAATTCCTGAAGATTTTTTTCATAATTCAAATCAATTTCCGGCGCATCACCTTCAACAAGTTCATGAATAGTATTCAAATACTCACTCCCTCCTATAGAAGCTTCTGAGTTTGGAGCCGCGAATTTACCTAATACTAATACAGCGTTATTTTCATTTTTAAAATAGCTTGTCATGACTTTTTCAATATCTTCTATTAGTCCGATCATTCCGATTGTTGGAGTTGGATATACAGCGTGATCCTTTGACTGATTGTAAAAGCTTACATTACCTCCGGTCACGGGCGTTTCAAGCGCTTTGCACGCGTCGCCAATACCTCGTATCGCTTCACTGAACTGAAAATAAATCTCAGGATTATAGGGATTGCCGAAGTTAAGGCAATTAGTTATTGCCAATGGTTTGGCACCCGTGCATACAACATTTCTTGCGGATTCACAAACAGCGATCATTCCTCCTCTGTATGGGTTCAGATAAACATATCTTCCGTTACAGTCAACTTTCATGGCTAATGCTTTTTCTGTTCCTTTGATCCTTATGACTGACGCGTCACCTCCCGGAAGCACAACGGTATTTGTTCTGACCTGTGTGTCATATTGTTCATATACCCAGCCCTTGTTTGTAATGTTTGGCGCTTCTAAAAGGGTGAGAAGTGTCTGATTAAGATCAACCGGCTCAGGTAATTTTGAAAGATCAAACTTTCGTTTCTCCTTTATGTATCCGGGTTCCTTAATTTCTCTTTTGTAAACAGGAGCTCCGCCTCCAAGCACAAGCTCGTATGCAGGAACATCTGCTTCAAGCTTTCCCTTATAAAATATCTTTACACGGTCCTCAGCAATTATCTTTCCTATCTCCACACAATTCAGATCCCATTTCTCAAATATATCCTTTGCTATTTTTTCCTTACCTTTTTCAATAACAACAAGCATTCTTTCCTGCGACTCCGAAAGCATGATCTCATAGGCGGACATATTCTCATCTCTCAGCGGAACGTGATCGAGATTTATCTCCATCCCACACTTTCCTTTCGCGCTCATCTCGCTCGTTGAACAGGTAATTCCCGCAGCTCCCATATCCTGAATTCCTACAACTACTCCGGCTTTAATGACTTCAAGCGTCGCTTCAAGCAAAAGCTTTTCCGTAAAGGGATCACCCACCTGAACATTCGGACGCTTTGATTCGGAATCTTCTGAAATTTCTTCCGAAGCGAATGTTGCTCCGTGAATGCCGTCTTTACCTGTCGAAGATCCGACAATGAATACGGGATTTCCTATCCCGCCTGCAGCCGCGGTAGCTGTTTCATTGTGCTTTACTATTCCTACAGCCATCGCGTTGACGAGGGGATTGTCCTGATAGCAGTCTTCAAAATAAACTTCACCGCTGACAGTAGGAACGCCGAAACAATTTCCATAATCGCCTACACCTTTGACAATATTCTTGAAAAGGAATTTTGAACGTGTGTTTTTCTCTGTGGAATTTGTGTCAATGTGGAGCGAGTCGATTTTGCCGAAACGAAGTGAATTCAATGCAGCTATAGGTCTTGCCCCCATCGTAAATATGTCCCGTAATATTCCGCCGACACCTGTTGCCGCGCCTTGATATGGCTCGACAGCGGAAGGATGATTGTGCGATTCAATTTTGAACGCAACCGCGAGTCCGTCACCTATGTCAACAAGCCCGGCGTTTTCTTCGCCGGCTCCTACAAGCAGCCTTCTGCCTTCGCGCGGTAGTTTTTTCAATTCAAGTATTGAATTTTTATATGAACAGTGTTCACTCCACATCACTGAAAATATTCCAAGCTCAGTGTATGTTGGTATCCTTCCTAAAATTTTTAGAATTCTTTCGTATTCATCCTCTGTCAGTCCGAACTGTTTTGCAAGATTTAAATTTATTTCCGGCTCGTGCATTTATTAAATTTTTATAATGTATAAGATATGCAAAATATATATTTATCGCTTTATTGTTAAGTCACACACACCGTCCAATACAATGGGATCTTGAATGTTTTGAAAAACCAAACTTTTAACTCTAAGACTCTAAGCCTCTAAGCCTCTAAGCCTCTAAGCCTCTAAGCCTCTAAGCCTCTAAGAAAGATTTTTTATAATTTTAACTTAAATGTTTATAGGTCTTTTAAATATTTAGCTTCTGATTGTGTCATTGAGCTTGGTGGGTTTTTCTTGCTGTATTTATGCTTAGTCTTCTATTGCTTCAATACCTTGTTCATTAAGTTTGTCTAAAGCGTCTTTCATTGATTGAAGTTGTTCGGCTGAGTGACCCTGCCAGACAGTAATTTCTCCCACGACTTTAAACGGATGTTTTGAGCGGTAGGACATCGATGGATTGCCGGGGAATTTCTTGTCGGTCAGATTGGGATCATTCTCAATGGGACCTGTAGCTTCCACTAAATAAATTCTTTCACGACCTTCGCCAAGAGCGAGTTCAGCTCCCCATATCGCTGCATCCATGGTTGCAGTCAGGTAGATATATTTTGCATTTTTTCTTTGCCCGTAGTTTGAGTTAACTCCAACTTCAATAAAGTCCCCGATCTTCAGGTCAGCCTTTGTGCCATAGAAGTAGGTTTGGGCGAAGGGGGTTTGGTTCTTAATTGTGTTTTGCATTGTTATGTTTTTTGTGAGATTGTTTGTTTGATGTGCAGTGAGACTTTTCAATTTAAAATTCTTAATTTCGAATTTACTCTAACTGTTTCATAAAAGCACAGCAGCAGTCACTTTGCAAAAGGTATATTAGTTGAGTTGCTGTCTTCATCAAGAGCTACATCCACTTTTATAATTTCTATTCCATTATTTTCACTCCTGCCTGTATTTATTGATAGATGAGAGTCTGCGTTACATAATAAAATTAAATGGTCTGCATTCTGCGTGCTTTCTAAAAGTTTTTTGATGGTCTTTGATTTCTTTCCGTTATAAAATGAAGGTGCCACATTGAAAGCTTCTCCAGCTAATTTCTTTCCCTTTGCCTTACTCAGTATGTCATGCGCATTTTTATTTTCATTTCCAAATTCAACTGTAAAGTTTGTAAACATAGTTAATTTCGGAAACTCGCCAGATAAGAGTTTCTTTACACCAAAGAGAATTACTAAATCGGTCATTATTCTATTCGCAGCTTCAAAAATTGAAACATGGGCATAGGGTCCTTTTCCTATTTCACTTCTTTTAAGTTTTATTAATAGGTCAAGAAGGTTTGATTCCTCTATTTTAAGGGGTATGTCTTGCAATAGGATTTTATAATCTTTTATTGCTTCCTCGATATTACCCTTATTCAATTCTCTTGGAATGTCAGCAAGGGTTTTTTTTATAGGATTTTTAATAGTTTTCATCTATCACTTTAATTTGAAGAACAAAACCCGCAATTCAGTTAGGTGCTGTTATATGTGCTTGCGTTTTACACATTGTGCTTTCAAACATTTCCTAGAGAGGTTGTTGTATGAAATTCTTTTTTCATGATAGCGGAAACATTTTCAAGTACTTTATTAATAAATGTTTTCATCAATTACATATAAAAAGCGTATGATTCTTTTGGTTGTTCATTTTCTCCAAGGTATTTCATTATTTCTCCAACACGTCTGGCACATCCAATAGTAATTGGATATTTGTTATCAAATTGTGTGTTATTCCAATTCATTTTTGTTAATCCAAGAACTTCTTTGCAAACCGTTTTGACAGATGAAACTGAACTAATAATTCTTATTTCCAAAGGAGCAGGAATATACATTCCCGGATATGTTTGATATTGATGAACTGAACCTCTAGTATAAAGGATATGTCTTTGCTCCGTCAAGGAAAACAATGAGCCTCTAACTGGTGGATAAAGGTTGTTTCTAAAAAAGCGAAGGTCTGTTTCCATAACAGTTACAATGTCGAATTCAGTAATGCCTAAGTCCTGCATTGCTTTTATAAAACCTTCCAATTCATCTTCATAATATTTGGAAGTCTTGTGTAAAACAACTCTCCCAGGCATTGTACCGGTTGCAAATCTGTATTTAGTTAAAGCATCTTTAAGAAGAGTTAAAGATTGTTCATAAGATAAGTGAGGTTTCCTATCATCCTTGTCCTCCACTACAGGTGTTCCCCTGAGTATAACGCCTTTTCCGTTTTCATTGAAAATCTGAGCTAGACTAGTTTGGATCGTCTTTTTGTCTCTACTTCTATAGAATCCAATTCCAATAAAACAGACTTTTGGCTTATTTTCATCAACCTCCAATTTCCAAGGTATTGTTTGAAGTCCTTTGTAATAAAGTGCTGTACAAAAATTCCAAGCTTTAGTTGCTGTATCTTGAGATTTATTATTGTCGTGTATTACGTATTCTCTTAATAACTGAATAGGTGTATTATATTTCATCGCACGGGCTTTTAAAGCACGTCTAAAGTTCAATTCCAATTCAGTCTCTTCGCTATCTTCGGCAACTTGTTCGACAGGTTCATCATCTTTATTCTCTTTTACAATTTTTCCCTCAAAGCTTTTTGGGATAATACAAATAATTACATCACAATTTTTAATGTTAGATAAAAAAGCAATGTTTTCCTCAAACAGATAGACTGCATTCAAGACATTATTATCTCTGTTATGATCTTTTAGTATTTCTTCAATATCGTTAGGTGACAAAATCCTTTCGTAATTGGTGTCGTAAATGAATTCTGCGCAAAACCATTTAGCCTTATTAAATCCAGGGAATGATTTGAATAATCCTTTCTGCTTACCTTTTGGATTTGCAGGGATATAGCTTTCAAATCGTTTAAGCCAATTCTTAAGATTTTCAACATCTCCTTCAATACCAATTATTCCTAATAGCAATTGATTTTTTCTTGCTTCAATTACAGTATCATAAACGTCTAAACCGGCAATACCTTCTCTTGGACATATACTTTTGCCTTTGCCAAAAAATAAAAAAGGTTCTTGAATATAATCAGTTTTCATAGTCCAAATAAATCTACGTCTCCATCTTCGTCGTTTAACCTTTTCTGCGTACCAATCGCTTCTAAACTATTCCATACTGTATCAGGAACAATTGGAGCAAAATCAAACTTTTCAATTTGCTCCAACTTTATAAAAGGATAGTCTGTGTATTCAATAAATAAAGATTCCATTTGTGAGGGCTGGAGGTAACGAAGGATGAAATTAAAATGATTAAATACGTGCATATTCCGTTCAGTCTTCTTTAACCATTGAATATTTTTGAAAGCGTATTGGCATACTCGCAAGTCGTTCCAAAGGAAAATCCAATCAGGTTTTAAGGACAGATACCAATCATTATCAAAGTTATCAAAGCCTATTCTAAAGGCCAAACACCGTATATTGAAAACTTTGGTTTTATCCTTTAAATCATATTTTATGTCAACAACTTTTCTTGTTGCATTTTTTTTTGTCTTCGTCCAAGAATGTGATCTTGTTTGCCATCTGTTTAATTCGTCTTTTTGTACAGGAAGGAAGGCAAACAATTTTTCTTCTTTTATCCACTTAATTCTAAGCTTATGCAGTTTCGTTTCTAGACATTTTTTTAAAAGAAATTTGAACTGAGATAAATGATTCGCTGAAATATTATAAAACTCATCGCAATCAAAGAGTTCTGATGTTCCTTTGTCTATGATTTTTGTTAAGCCTATTGAATCATCTTGCAGGTTATGAAAGGTAATTAGCTTTCCATCCCATACAAGCCAGTCGTGTGGAAATGAAATACCCTGCATGTACAATGCAGAAACTGCATAATCATGTAAGCTGGGTTTAAAAAATGGTCTATTTCGTTCTTTGTTAAATTGTTTTACATCCTTCTTATCAATATCTAAATCGGCAATGTATATATGGTTTGGAAACTGAATTTTTACAAGATTGGAGTATACGGGTTCTGTTTTATTAAAATACTCATTTTGTTTCTTATCAATCTCAGTCTTTAATGCTTTTTCAAGTTCTGATTCCAATTCATAAGCATCATTCACAGTTTTTCTAAAATAGGTCGGCTCAACTTTACTTTCAAATTCTTTTTGTAATGGTTCTTTTGAATAGCTGGTATTGATTACCAGTATGGGGATTTTTTGACTTCTTGCTGTTTCATATTCTAATTCTGTAATTGATTCTTTGCCCTCCGGTTGCCAACCATAACGACCACCTAAAATCAGCACATAAATATCTGATTCCAATACCTTGCTTAAGCAAGCTGTAAGCGAATCTGTGCTTTGAGCTTCCATTGTCATTTCGGACATCACAGGAAATCCGCCAACTTTTTCAACTGCTTTAAATGCGGATTTACGCTCATTCGGTAAATCTACAATGGTACTGCTGATAAATATTTTTGGTTGGGTAATGAACATTTTTATGGTATCGTGTGATGAACGTGTATGGACTTTAGACAGCTAATGGTTTTCAAGTTCATATCCGAGTAATTTTAATCTTCAGTTTGCAACCTAAACTCAATTTCATATTCTTTAATGAACTTGATTTCTTCTTTTGTTAAACCATACAATGGGCAAATGATGTCGTCTATTGCATCAATTAGATTTTTCGATTTTCCAATTTTATATTCTTTAAATGAATCAATATTTGCATATTTTTTGGTTTTTCGGATGTTGCTATTTTTTTCAATATCTTTAAGATATTCTTCATATGTTCTTTCCAATTTCGATATAATAGTATTATCCAGTTTTATTGTCGGAATTCCAAACTCTTCTATTTCATATAACTTTAAATCTAAGTTGTTTGAAAAAATTTGATAGAACCAAAAAAATAAATTACTGCTTAAAATAGCACCAACAGAATTTGAATATTTGCCTTCAAGACGAATTGGTTTCTCTTTGGTCGAACCTGTTGGATAATTCGTAACAACTTTATAGTATCGTCCTCCAGTTGTTCTATAAAAAATGCTTTTACCATTTTCTTTAACTAGGTTTCTGATTTTAGTTTGGCATTTGAAGACTTTGTCCAATATGTTTTTCTCAATTTGATAACTAATTTTTGGATATCGACCAATAAGAGTATAGTTTTTTACATCAATGAATTCAAGATTATCTACCAGATGTTGCAAATTGAAATCAGTATTTTTCCTATACATTTTAGTAGATAAAATACTTTCATTTTTAGTGTTTGTTTTTGTGAAAAATAAAATAGATGTATTCACAACTGCATTTTCAAATACAGGTTGAGGTCTTACAGAATAAGAGGAAACTTGAATTTGTTTGCAATTACTTTCCAATAAATTATGCAGTGAGGAAACGGATTCACTTGATGTAATAGAAATAGGAATTATGAAGTGCAGATTTCCATTTTGTCTTAACAAAATAAATCCTTTCTCAATGAAAATCGTGTAAGAGTCAATTGACCCTTTGAATGCTTTAGTAGTATTGGTAGAGATATAATGTTTTTTGAAAACGGCTTTTTCGTTTGCTGACAACGGGACACCATAAGGTGGATTTCCAATCACAATATCAAACCCATCTTTAATCCCAAACATCCACCATGCATCAAACCATGAGCAAGAAGTCTCTTTAAAAGGATCAAACTCTAATAGTTTTAGATACACGTCTTTATCTTCTTTTGTAGCCCATTCTGAAATTTTTGTAATGAGTTGGTGTTGCAGTTTTTCAAATTTATTTTCTAATTCTTTTTTCTCTTTCCAAGCTTGCCGTGAAATAGTCGTGCCTTACTTGCTGCAGTTCCTCTGCAATTAAATGCGTGTTTCCTAAATCATTTTCCCATTGTCCAAGGGGAATAAGTGTATTAGCACAAACAATCTTAAAATCAAGATTCGGCAACGGTTGCGGCTTTACTTCGTCCACTACCAAACTCAACCAAAAGCGCAATCGGGCAATGTCAACTGCACCCGCATCAATATCAACTCCAAAAATACTTTCTTCAATAATGTGTTTCTTAATATCAGCATCTGTAACACCTTTCTTAAATCCTTTCAACTCCTGCAAAAATATTTGAGCATTAAATATTTCCTGCAACAAACCCATCGGGAATGCACCCGAACCAATAGCAGGGTCGCAAATTTTGACCTGTTCTAAAGCATCAATTATTTTATAAGCACTTTTTTCGGCAAATTGTTTTTCATCATTGCTGAGTTCTTGTTGCTGAATAATTTTTTCAATGGTGGTTTTTGCCAACTCATTCTCCGAAATGTGCAATTCATCGTGTGAATGCAAATAAGCCTTTAAACTCTCCTTGCACATGTAATGCACAATTTCTTTTGGAGTGTAGAATGCGCCTTTATCTTTATTGTCTTCCAACAAATTTTCAAAAATGTGTCCTAACATTTCAGGATCAACCGCTACGGTGTGCTCATCAGGAGCATCTTCATAGACGGTGAAGTTGTAGTTGTTGAATGTTTCAAACATTTGTGAGAATACATCTTCGGGCAATTGCAGTCTGTTATATTTCTTATCGTGGCTGTTGTCAAAAAGACCACCATTCAAATACGGAAAACGAAATACGTTACTTGCTTTTTCTGAATCGGGATTGTTTAATGTTTTGAAAAACAAGTTCACCAATTCTTCGTGATAAAAATCTTGTTTGCTTTTTGATTTTTTGAAAAGATCATATAAGTAATCAGGATCTCCTTCTCCCCAGTCTTTTTCTTTTCCTACTGCTAGCCAGCCTTTTTTTTGAATGAAATAAAGAAATACAATTCTACCCATCATTCGTTTGCAAAAATCACGGGCTTGCTTTTCGTCTTTGCTGAATAAGGTAGTGAGTTGCCAATTGGGTTCGTGGATTACCTGTTCAACATATTTATTTCCTTTTTTACCATAGCGTTTGCCGGTAAGAAACTGAACAAAATCTTCGTAAGTTGATTTATAGTTTTGAAAAAACTCTTTGCTTAATTTTTCTACAGAGAATGCATCTTCAAAATCATCCAAAGATAGTAACTGAAAAATATTTTGTTGTTGCTTCTTAATGAGTTTGTCAAAACGAATCGCAGCGGTTAATGCCTTCTCGTTTTTACCAAACAAGTAAGTGTAACGTTTAGGTGCTGTATGTTTGTCTTCAATTTCATTGGTTGTGTTATTCTTCACTTTTCGTTTGCTGATATAGCTGAACCTCCACTTATCGCCTTGCACAAACACTACCATTGCACCAGATACCTGCCCGGTAATGTCTTTAATGAGATTACGCAAGGCAACACGATTACGGGAAATATTTACCTTCTCGTTTAACTCTACTTCAAAGATTCCGATTTTGGAATAGTCGCTAATTTCATAGTTACCCAAACTCAAACATTGCTTGCTTAAAGTTTTATCTGCAAGTGGAATGGTTCTGTCTTCTGCATTCAGTTTATTGTTAGTAAACTGTTCCTGCAAAAAGTTTTTCCAAACTTTTCTGTCATAAGGGCTTTCTAATATTTCTCTTATATCTGTTACTGTCATTCTATCTGAATCAGTATTTAATGGATTTTAATGTTTATCATTTTTCTTTTTCAATTTTTTCTTTGCTATCACCTTATCGGCAGATTTCACTATGCGTTCTAATTTTTTAATATCCTCTTCGGGTGGCAATGCTTCCGGCCTAATGCCACTTTTGCCTAATAGTTCTCTTACGTCATGGTTATTTGTAACATGCTCGCTTGTAATACTTCCTTCACCTTTCAGGTCGTTTTTCTTCACATTGAAATTGGTAATTTCAGTCGCCAGTTGTTTTGCTGTAATTGTAATTGTAGGTAGAAAATCAGCCAACGGTCTGTTCTTTGCAATACCTAATTTGCGTTTCATTGCACCGGTGTTATAGCCACCAAACAAAGCCCAATCGCCTTTGCTTCGAATGTTGGCAAAGCCCTTATTGTCAACTCCTCTTTCGTAAATATTTTTTGATAGCTCCGTTTCGGTAGCAGCTAATTTTTCTCTTGCCTGTAATCTTTCATTTAGCGTGATGCGTTCTTCTAACAACTCTTGCTTACGGGTTTGAATAGCGAAATAACTTTGAGCAAAAGCAATTTGTTCTTTCTTAGGGTCACCATTTTGGGCAATGAGGTAACAGGCGTAGCGGGTAAGCATAATATCATCCACTGACTTCTCTGCACCTGAACCAATTTTGACCATTTTGTTGATGTCAACAAAATGGTCGGAAACCGCTTCACCTGTGGTTTTACAACTCTCTTTGGCTTTGTCAACTACTTTTAAAAAATTACGCCATTCGGCATATCCCAAAAGGTTTTGAAGTTCACGAGCAAGCCAATAGTCAATACCATCTTGCTCATAGGCATATTCTTCAAATGTTGTGTTCAGTTTTGTTATCGTATCTTTTTCCATGCTTGTTAAATTTTATTTAAAATGAGTATCGAATTTCAGTGTCATTGCAATGTCGTTTTACTAAACAAAAGTTTCAGAGATGATAATCTTTGGTTGTAAAGGTTCAATTATTTTCGGGGATGGTCGCTTTATTCTGGAAGTATATTTTTTCGAAAGTTTTATCAATTCCATTTCCAACTTCAGCGGATTTTTTTCATTTCTTAATTTGTAAACTTCGTTTGTCAGGTTCGTATAAGTTCCGTGTTTAAGTAAAGGCAACAGGTTTGTAGCTGCTTCAATGGATTCCGGTGAAGAAAGGGCTTGGTTTGCCAACCAATTGTTCAAATCATTTAATGCTTTGTTACTTCTTATATCTAATTTATCCCCGGCACCGCCAATCATTTCAGGAGTTGTTACATCGCTTGTGAACTGATCCAGAATATCGTTGATCTGTGTGTAATGTACATCAGGAATGGGTAAAATTCCTACTTCTGATTTGTTTGCTTCAAAAATGTTAACAGCTTTTTCGAAAGGAATTGCTACCGATTTACCTTCTGATTGAAGATAAATGTTTTTATAGTCTCCGTTTTTTACAAAGGCAATACTTTTTTCTTTTTCAATTGTCTTTCTAACGCACCGGACTTTCAAAGGCATTTTTTTAATTGCATTGAAATGATCTTCATTTTGTTGGCGAAACGAACGTAACCACTCTAACCACTTTGTTCTCACATCAATTTCTTCATCTTTCTCTTCAAACATACTCCACTGTTCAATGATCTCTCTGAGGGAATAAATTTTGCTATCTTCACCATAAGCAGTATGGCTGCTTTGTAGTTTTGCTTCGCTTCGTTCTTTTAAGTTAATAATCATATCACCATGTTGCGAAGGGTAGAAATTGTAGTTGTAAATGATTTTAGCTTCTGCACCGATACGGTTTATTCTTCCAAGACGTTGGATCAATTTTGTAGGATTCCAAGGTGTATCATAATTTACAATCACATTTGATCTATGTAAATTTATTCCTTCAGCTAACACATCTGTTGTGAGAATAATGTCAAAGTCATTTCTGAAGATGCCTTCAAAGTTCGCATCAAAGTTTTCTCTAATTGTTTCAAATTCTTTGTTCCTGTTTTTAGAAGTGATGCTCAATACTTTGTGTTTTGTTTCAGCTTGTAATCGATCAGACAAGTATGTTAATGTATCAGCAGATTCAGTAAAGATCACCAACTTGCCTAATTCATTTTTATCTTTGCTGAAGTATTCTGTTTTCAATAGCTTAATGAAAACGTTCCATTTTGGGTCGTTAGTATCCTCAACAGCGTGCCATCTTTCGTTGAGCGAAAGTAAATGTTGGTAATCATTTCTCAAACCTTCTATAAACCCTTTTTTAAAATCGGATTGTTTGAACTTTTTGTTCTTGGGTTTGTCATCGTCGATTTTTAAAATTTCAATTTCGATTTCTTCATCTGTTTTTCCATGACTCAACAAGTCTGATATATCTAAGTCTGGAGCTATAAAAATACTATCCCTCTCATACATTTCAATCATCTGCTTAGTTGAAGTCGTGATCTTATCCAGCGATTTTTTGAATGCATAAAAGCTGCTTTCCAGGCGCTTTATTAACTGGGTTCTCATGATGAAAGCCAATGAACGGGAAACAGTTTGTGCACTTTGATATAAGTTATTATTGGCATCATCCGTCAAATATGCAATTGCCTGATAGCGAAAAAAATCTATTTTTTTAGTATCTATAATTGAATTTGAAGTTTCTACAAATAGGTCTGCCAATTCATTTGTCAATTCATATTCATTCGCAATAGGCTCCGCAACTTTTGGAAATGTAATTTTCTGCTCCGCTAAATCTTTTCTATAGCGTTCATTCTTTAATAAATCAGTTCTTGTTCTTCGAATGGTAATGTCTTTTACAACTTTCTCTCTGATGTCGTTAAATATTTCCTGTATTGCACCAAGGTCTAAAGTATCTTGTTGAATTAAGGTTTTGTATTGAATGGTATGAGGATAAAAATATTTCTGTAAGTTTGTTTCATTCAAGTTGCTGTTTCTGATGTCTTGAAAAAGTGAGATGAGATAGTAAATATCTTCGGGTTTATTGTTTAAAGGAGTTGCTGATATGAGGACAATTTTTTTTTCATATCCTCCAACATTACCAATATTTTCTCTACCTGATTTACAAATCACCTGCAGGTTTTCAAATTGCTGGCTCTTATGATTTCTAAATTTGTGTGCTTCATCCACAAGGATTAGATCGTAGCATTCCTTATCAGCATAATTTACATCTCCGTCAACAATTTTCTGCAAACTGCCATTACCAATAAAATCACATTTACCATCGATCCTAAATTCTTTGAAAGTTGTCTTCCAGTTCTTCTCAACCGACGGTGGATACACAACCAGGATTTTTGTTGTAGGTCCATTGTTAACGATGAATTTTTTTGCAAGCAACGCTGCCATTACAGTTTTTCCTGTTCCGACCACATCAGCTAGAAAAAATCCGTTATGCTTTAAAAGCAATTCATACCCTTGATTTACTGCATCAATTTGATAACTTAATTTCTTAAATTTGTTCAAAGGAATATCGCTGATGCTGTCGGGGTCGTATTCAATATTTTTCCCAAAGAATTGAATAAGAAATTTTACAAATAATTCAAATGGAGTAGGATTAATTTCAAGATATGTTTTCTTTATCATTGAAGGAGCATCCACAGGTAGTATCTCAGTGCTTTGATTCCAAAGTTTATCAAATTCCTTATTTGCAAAATCCACATTCGGAAAATCGTTTAGCTGAACATTCATTTCATAATTGTGTTCAACATCTTCCAGGCCCAAACCTTGGGCTGAAAGATTTGATGAACCCATAATCACCATACCGTTTGGATTGTGTTCATTGAAATTGGGCGAAAGAAAAATATAAAACTTTGAATGCAGCTTTTTTGAGTTATGCGCTCTTATCTCAATACGACCTTGAACGATGTCGGTAATTAGTTGAAGAATTCCTTCTTCGATTGTCTTACCATACTTCGCATTTAAAATATCTTCTTGAATGGATTCAATGAATGATTCTTTTGTATCTTTCGCATTTACATTAAAGAGCAATCCATTCTTTTGAGCTAATGCGATGAAAGGATCAACGTTTATTCCTGCAATGATTTTTACTTTAAGGTCATCTGGAAAATGTTTACGAATAGCGAAATACCCCGATGCTCTGAAATATCCGATAACCGACTTGAAGTATTCAATATTTTGCATGTGTTTAAACACACCTGCAAACTTATTATAGAGTGTATTATCGCCATCGTTTGTAAAAAAATTTGAAGCCATTACTTTATTTTTGTTATTTGTTTGATTAATATTTCAGAGTTTTATCAGACATTTGGTATTCTTTATAAAACTATAAAATTGTTTTTTGAATAAGGGATCAACTTGTACAAAAAGTCCGACGTTAAGTTAATACTTTTATTGCTATTGTCTGTTAGTTTCATCGTTGCCCATTATCTCTTTAAGCTTGCAATTATTGTTTTACTTTCTCCCAAACTTCTCACTCACAAAATTCCTCATACTCTTCAATAGAATCGTTCAGTCGTCCTGCAAGAAAATCATTCCCGTCCTGCAGCTCATTCAAAATTGTTCGTGCCTCGTTTTTATAATTTAGTTTTTTCTCTTTGTCCCAATGTGGAGGCGGGAGTTGGAGATTGGTTATTCTGTCTGCAAGTTTTACTGCCCATACTTCTGCCTGCAATTTTTTGATTCTCTGCAAACTATCCTCCATCTGATCTTCTTTTTGTAAGGATTCATTTTTTGTGAGGGCGGAAACAGCGTTCGCAATCTCAGTTCCGAAAATATTTGTCAATTCGTCAAAGGTCGCAGATGTATCTTCCAATGTGTCGTGAAGCAATGCGACCTGAACTGCAAAGCCCGTATCAAAATCGTCAGTATGCGCAGATGCAATTAAGATCTCCATCGCAACATTACTTAAATGAACCACATAAGGAAGGTCAGTGCCAGGGACTTTCTGTTCCTTTTCCAAATGCTTGTCTGCCGCAAACTTTATTGCCTTCCGGTAAAGTGTTTGTGTCTCATTTTTGATCATGAAGTTTTTTACAGATTGTTTCTTTATTTTACGCGATTGATTTCCGGGGAAAAACCCGGGTGATGTTCAAGTTAGTTTTAGTAATGCCTTTTAATTTTTTTCTGTCATTCGTTATTGTGTTTGTTATCCAGTTTTTGGATCTCTTTCTTTACTTCATCTATTAATTGTTGCTCGGTAGGCAAGTAAAGTTGGTACTTGCTGGCAATAATTGTTTTGTTGTTTTCGGGTAGTGTTATTTTAACCACAGCTTCGTTTTTATCTGCACAGAGTAATATGCCGATAGTGGGATTTTCAAAGTCCTGCTTTTCATAACGGTCGTAGTAATTTACATACATCTGTAGTTGCCCAATGTCCTGGTGCCTGAGTTTATCAGTTTTAATTTCAATAACAACAAAACACTGCAACAGTCGGTTGTAGAAAACAAGGTCTATAAAAAACTCGTCCCCTTCTATATGAATACGTTTTTGCCTGGCAACAAATGAAAATCCATTGCCTATCTCGAGTAAAAAATCCTGTAAATGAGTAATGATGGCGGCTTCAAAATCTTTTTCGTAATAGGCGGCTTCTCTTTTTAGTCCAAGAAATTCCAGCACCATCGGGTCTTTAATAATTTCTTTGGCATCATTGGGTTGTTTTTCCTCTCTTGCTAAAGCTAAAACATCCTGAACATTGTTACTTAATAAAAGTCTTTCGAATAGCTGGCTATTTACCTGCCTTTCCAACTGCCTCGCAGTCCAATTATTTTTTTCGGTTTCAGCAATGTAAAATTCTCTTTTATCGTGACTGTCAATACTTATAAGGATTTTGTAATGTGTCCAACTGAATTGCGTCCGCAGTGCGGACGCAATTGGAAACAGTCTATAAAATTGCCTGTTTCTTTCCAATTGCCTAACAGAGAACCCTGTTCCAAATTGAGGCTGAAAGATATCAGAAATAGATTTAATTAAATATTTTCCATAATCAGCCCTGTCTTTTCCTTCCTGTTCTTCTTCAAATATCACTTTACCGATTTGCCAATACATTAACACCCGTTGATTGTCAACAGCCCGAACTGCCTTTGTCTGGGCATTGGTGATAATGCTTTGGATTTGAAGTAAAATGTCTTTCTTAATTTCCATTATATAAATTTCTCACAAAATTCACTCCGGTACAGGGGCTGCGAAGAATACTTTCCTTCAGAGGGACCTTCAGATGTAACTATTTTTCATCGTCATTTGGATTCTCTACAGGGCAACTACAGGGGCAACCACAAGGGTTGCCCCTACTAGTTTTCACTTTGTCTCCCGCAATGTTTATATTAAACTCACGAACAAATCTCGGCTACACAAAACATTGTCTAATATTAATTTCTTTTTCATAGTATTAATTTTTCAAACACAAATTAGTAAAACACATTTCGAAAAACAATCAGTATTAGTCAGAAAACTGTCTGATTGTACAACTCTGTCCAAAATGTTACTTTAGAATATTTAATAAACAATCAAAGAATGATTTCACTTAACAGAACTCCGGTAAAACCGCTCCCAAACCCTCAGCTGTCTCAACACTATCAAAATTCTTTAACACAGAGGCGCGGAGACACAGAGAACCTGATTTCAATTCACTTTCCCTCAGTGCCTTTGTGTCTCTGTGTTGTTATTTAAGTTTTAAGACAGTCCCTTGCAAAGGGGACTGGGTGGGGTCATCTTCGTGGATAAAAAAAAATCTACAGTTAAGATATATTTTTTAAGTTTTCACCTTTACTTGAAAATGTTTTGGACAGCATTGCTGATTGTATTCAAACATTATAAGAAAAAATCTTGCCACGATTTCACGAATGAACACGAATTAAAAATATTTTTTGTGTGAGGAAGGCGGGTTTTAAATTGCGGTTTGTCTGATCGGTACAAAAATAAAAAACCTGTTCTCATTCTAATTTAAAATGAGAACAGGTTAAATTTAGTTTTTTATTTGGTGAGTAACATTTTCATTACTTTGTTAAGTGTCTGTCCGTTTGCATTAAGCTCAAGCTTATAAAAGTATACTCCGCTGGATAAATTGCTTCCGTTAAAAATAATTTTATAATTACCTGCCGGCTTAACTTCGTTCACAAGTACTGCAACTTCTCTTCCCTGCATGTCATAAATTTTTAATGACACAGATCCCGCATGCGGTATTGAAAATTCCAGGTTAGTTGTTGGATTGAATGGATTCGGATAGTTCTGCTTAACTTCAAATTTATCCGGCAGTCCTATCACAACTTCATTTGCGAGATCGTAATATTCATAATTTCCGTTAAAATCGGTTTGCTTAAGTCTGTAATTATAGTTGCCTGTTTCTACATCAGCATCTGTAAAGGTATAGTTGCTCTGACTTGTAACATTCCCTGCTCCTTTAACAAAACCTGTCTTGATCCACTGCCCGTTATTCCTGCTTCTTTCAATGTCGAAGCCCGCGTTGTTGGTTTCCTGTGACGTTGACCAGATTAGCTTCACATCATTAAAGCTTACTGAAGCATAAAAAGCTGTCAGCTCAACCGGTAATGCGCTTTCATTTCCGGAAAATATTATGAAATCATTTCCTGCTATACCTGCGAATGTTGAATCATTGATCCTTGTCGCCGCGCTGATCCTGTTTTGCGTCAGTGAGTTTACAAAGAAGCTTTCCTCCCAGTTGTTGCCGCCGTTGGTTGTGTAGAATGCCGCGCCGCTGTCACCTGTTACAAAGCCTGAACTCGCGTTGAGGAAGTTCATGTCATAAAGTCCCTTTGTTGTCGGTGATGGTATCGGAAAAAAGTTATTTTGATTAGTTGATGAATAAATGCTTCCGTTGCTGCTGAGAGCTCCGACGATCGGACCGAAGAACCATGATCCTAATGAGCCGACCTTATTTAAGTTGCTGAGGGTGTCTTCCATATTTAGCTTGAACCAGTTAGCCCCGGAGTTAGACGATTTCAGTAATGTTCCTTTATCGCCTGCTACGTAAATGGAAAAATTGTTCAGATAATAAACGGAATTTAATTTTACCGTTACTCCGCTGTTCATAGTTGTCCAGCTTGCACCGCTGTTGGATGTATGTATGATCACTCCGGAATCTCCTACTGCGAAGAATCGGTCTTCATTAAGAACTGTAATTGAATTAAGATTTCTTGTTGTCGGTGAATTTATGTTCCTCCAGTCCACTCCCTCATTTTCAGACCTTATGATCACTCCGTTATCGCACACGGCATACACGATGGTAGTGTCAATGATCGGAGCGCTTTTTATGTCATTAATGTTGCTTGTTGTCGTGCTGTTTCTTTCAGTCCAGATATCTGTGACCGGATTTAAGTTTGTGTAGACTTTTCCGTTGTCACCTCCCATAACATAATAGCTGTGACTAATGCCGTCAGTGTTGCCATAAAAGAAAGCGTTTAGTAAGGCAGCCAAAGGATCGTTTGTAGCTGTGATATCAAACAGGCATCCTCTGAAACCTGCAGCAAACAGCACTATGACAGCTAAAGACAAAATAATTTTTTTCAAGATTTTTCTCCTTCTTAATAAGTTTTTTAAAAAATTCTTATCAAAAATATGAATTGTCCTGTGTGACAACAAAGAAACTTTAGATGAATTGTGGCACACTTTGATTTGGGATTGGGTATTTGATTTTATCCCAAATTTTTCTTTAAGAAAATTTTCTAATCAACATCATTTGAAGTTTATATAATAAGTAGTTGATTATAGCAATCAGGGTAAGCCAAAAAGATAGTAGGTTCATCTGCTTGGTAAGAAGGTTGTTTTACCTTAATAGCTTCATAGGATATCTAATGAAAAATTTGGGTTTATGTAACTTCAACTAAACCTGAAATACCAAATCACTTACCATATTTTTTCTCGTGATAAAGTGATGTTCCGGCAGCTACAAGCAGGGGATTCATCAGCACATTGACCACGGGTATAACTGTCAGCAAAAAAGCCATACAGCCGAATCCCAGTGAAAGTGACCGTTGTGAATCAACAACCTGAAGTTTTTGTCTGAATGTTCTCATGCTTCTTGTCATCGGATAGTCAAGATAATCAAGTGCGTTATAAAAAAATGAGAAGGGTGTTCCGACAACGATCGATATTGTGCTTCCGATCATTGGAATGAAGTTTATGAAGAAAAGGGGAATCAGAACGGAAAGATAAAAAAGTACTTTCTTTAACTCTTCCTTTATGCTTATGACCGCGTCTTTCAGAAAAGGTAATTCATTGGATGTCCGGTGATGGAAAAATTTTATTTCCACTAATCGGGATATTCGTTCATTGAAAGGAGCCGCAACTATTCCGCCAAAAATTATAAAAAGAAAGTAACACACAAGTATTACAAGAAGGAATGTAAAAACTTTAAGAAAGGTCTTTATAATTTCTATAAGGAAGTTTGTATTGCTTATGTCAATGGAATCGTTTGCTTTGCCGGTGATCCATTGAAATGTGAAATAAAAAATTGTCCCGTAGATGATCAGGTTGATCACCATCGGGACAATGGAATACGCGATTAACTTTGGATATATGAAGAATAACTTTATACATTTGAAGGGATAGAAAAACCCGTATACAAAATTATTCAATTCTAATTTTTTGATATTGCTTAATTATTTTGCTCTGACAGCTTTCTTAATCTTATCAACGTAGTCAAGCTTTTCCCAGGTGAACAATTCAACTTTAATTTTTTTCTCAGTGCCGTCGGGAGCAGTAAATGTCTTTGTTACAACTTCATTCTTACGACCCATGTGACCGTAAGCTGCTGTCTCACTGTACATCGGTGTCCTTAATTTCAATCTTTGCTCGATAAAATATGGACGCAGATCAAAAATTTTCTCAACCATATCCGAGATCTCACTGTCTGTCATATCCACTTTACTCGTTCCGTAAGTATTGATGTACAATCCCATCGGCTTTGCAACGCCGATCGCATAAGAAACCTGTACAAGGACTTCGTCGCAGACTCCTGCTGCAACTAAGTTCTTTGCAATGTGTCTTGTAGCGTAAGCCCCGGATCTGTCAACTTTCGAAGGATCTTTTCCTGAAAACGCTCCTCCACCGTGTGCGCCTTTGCCGCCATACGTATCGACGATTATCTTTCTTCCTGTAAGTCCGGTATCACCGTGCGGTCCGCCGATTACAAATTTACCTGTTGGGTTTACGTGGTAATGGATCTTTGGATTGCTCAGTAGCTTCGAGTAATTCTTATGTTTCGCTTTAACTCTCGGGATCAGAATATTGATCACATCGCTTTTTATTTTTTTCTGCATGGCTGCTTCATTATCAAAATCATCATGCTGAGTGGAAATAACAATGGTGTCGATTCTTACCGGCTTGTTTTTGTTGTCATATTCAAGAGTTACCTGTGACTTTGCATCAGGTCTCAGATATTTGATCTGCTTGTTCTCTCTTCTTAAAACTGCCAGTTCAATAAGAAGCTTCTGCGCAAGGTCAAGTGCCAGCGGCATGTAATCCTGTGTTTCGTTTGTTGCATATCCAAACATCATTCCCTGATCACCCGCACCCTGATCTTCTTTCTTCTTTCTGACTACGCCTTGATTGATATCTCCGGATTGTTCGTGAATGGCGGAAATTATTCCGCATGAATTCGCTTCGAACATATACTCGCTCTTGGTATAACCGATCTTTCTTATTACTTCACGTGCAATGGTCTGAACATCAAGATATGCCGATGATTTTACTTCTCCTGCAAGCACGACCTGACCTGTAGTTACCATGGTTTCACAGGCAACTTTAGACTGAGGGTCGTATGCAAGAAAATTATCGATGAGCGCGTCTGAGATCTGATCCGCAACTTTATCCGGATGTCCTTCTGAAACTGATTCAGAAGTAAATAGGTACGACATTTATTTCTCCTTTTATATGATTAATTAGTTATTTGTTATGATTGATTGATTTTTTAGTTATTAGGTAAATAAGTTTCATTACTCATTATTACAATTACAAGCTTTCGAGTACAATCTCAGCCACATCCTTCACCTTCACTTCATCACTCTTTTCCTTTTCCTTTACACCATCTGTTAGCATTGTCATGCAGAATGGACAAGCGGTAGCGATCGTCTTAGCTCCTGTCTTCAGGGCTTCTTCCGTTCTTTCGATGTTCACGCGTTTGCCTTCGTGCTCTTCAAGGAACATTCTTCCGCCGCCCGCGCCGCAGCAAAAACCCTTATCCTTTGATCTCGCCATTTCAACAAGATCAACACCGGCACTTTCAAGAGATTCCCTCGGTGAATTGTAAATGTGATTGTATCTTCCAAGGTAGCATGAATCGTGATATGTTACTTTTTCCTTTATCTCTTTCTTTGGCTGTAATTTTTTTTCTTTGAGTAAATTATCAATGTACTCAGTATGATGTGTTACATCAAGATCGATTCCGAACTTGTTGTATTCGTTCTTCAGTGTATGCATGCAATGCGGACAAGCTGTCACAACTTTCTTTACATTATATTTTTTTAATGTCTCAACGTTCTGCTGTATGAATGTCTGTGCAAGGAATTCATTGCCAAGTCTTCTTGCAGGATCACCTGTACATTTTTCTTCGCTCCCAAGCACACCATATTTCACACCCGCATGATTGAGCAATTGCGCGAATGATTTTGTAACATTACGGTAACGCTTATCAAATGCTCCCGCGCACCCCGACCAAAACACAATATCAAGATCGTCTGCAGTGCCGAGATTTGAAACTTTCCTGAGATGATTTTCTTTCCCTTCCTTTGCAAGCTCTTCACTTAATTCATTGATCCAGTCATTTCTTTGCTCCGCTCCAAAAGCCCACGGCGATTCATTGTTCTCAAGATTCCTGAAAACAGTGTTAAGCTCATTCGGAAATTCAGATTCCATCATAACAAGATCCCGTCTCATGTCAATGATCGGAGTTATATGATCGATCATAACCGGACATTCCTGAACACATGCCATGCAGGTTGTACACGCCCATAATTCCTGTGGAGTTATATAATCATGAACAAGATTCTTATCGAGAACAGGATCCGATTCAACTTTATTTGCAACAAGCGGACCGACTTCCATTGTTCGCTTTCTTATCTTTGTTACTATAAGCTTCGGATCGAGAAGTTTGCCTGTAAGGTTCGCGGGACAGACAGATGTGCATCTTCCGCATTCCGTGCAGGTGTATCCGTCGAGAAGATTTTTCCACGTAAGGTCTTCAACGTCTTTGACGCCGTATTGTACGATTGATTCATCTTCAAAATTGATCGGCTTCAGCACGATTCCCGGGTATGGTATTTCATAATTTGAAAAGAATGTATTCGGGACTGAGGAAAGCACATGAAAGTGTTTGGAGTATGGCAGATAATTCATGAATAAAAGCACGACAAGAATATGAGCCCACCAGAAAATTTCATAAACAGTATGCGACCCGCTGCTGAAAAATCCCGCGATGAAAGCTGAAACAGGTCTGTATCCGACGGACTGTCCGATTAAAATTTTCTCCACGCTCATTCCGAACATGGTTATCATCACCAATCCTATCATTATAAGTATGAACGTCGCGTCCATCTTTGCCGCCTTGTCGACTTGAAGTCTTTTTGGCGTGCCGACATATCTTCTTATTAATGAGAATATCACGGTTACAAGCACCAGCGCTCCAAAGAAATCCTGAAGGAAGGTTAATACGCTGTAAACCGGTCCGAGAAATGCGAATGTAAAATCCGGGAAGAAACCTTCGATGATTGATTCAAGCACAACGAAAAGCAGAACTACAAATCCCCAGTAAATGCACAGATGAAGTATTCCCGCGAGCTTACTTCTTAAAAGCTTTGTCTGAAGGAAAGCGATCTCAAAGGTATTCTTCAACCTTTTAGGTATCTCATAAAAACGGTTTTCGGGTTTTGCTATTTTTAGGTAAGAAAGAAAATTCTTTATTGAATAGATAAAGAATCCTGTTGCGGAGAAAAATATTAATCCGAAAAGTATTGCTCTTAGCATTAAGATGATGTAATTCTAAAATATTTTCAAATTACTTAAATAAACTTAGAGATTAAAGTTTATAAGGATTCTTGTTTTATAATATTTTACAAAATTTACTTGTGGCGATTACTTGTGGCACATTTGATAATAATTTTGATGGCGAAAAAAAGTATACTTAAATGTGCCACAAGTACTTAACCGTCAAACGTTCTACGGCTAATTTCTTTATTTAATTTTTTATATTAATCCGAAACCACTTTACTATTGTCAAAAGAATATGATAAAGAAAACCTTTCTCTCAGCAATATTCATTTTTTTAATTTCCGGTATTAGCTTTTCACAAACTACTGAAGAAAAGATTAATAAAGGTATAGAGTTCATCTATCATCTTAAGTTCGATTCGGCTCAGGCGGAATTTGGAGGCGTGATCAACAGCGAACCCGATAATCCCGCCGGTTATTTTTTCCTTGCGATGATTGACTGGTGGCGAATAAATCTCAATAAGGATAATGATTCCCTCGATGAGAAATTTTTTGCTGAAACCGAAAGAGTGATTGAAATTGCTGATAAGCAGATAGACAAGAATGAGTTCGATGACAACGCGATGTTTTATAAAGGCGGTGCGCTGGGCTATCGCGGGCTTGTAAAGAGTCTTCGTGAAAGCTGGCTCAGGGCGGCTGAGGACGGAAGGGAAGCGTTGAACCTGCTTCAGAAAGCTTATGAAATTAATAAGAATAATAAAGATGTGATATTCGGGATCGGTCTTTATAATTATTTCGCTGAATATGTTCCCGAAGCATATCCTGTTGTCAAACCTTTGATGATAATATTTCCAAAGGGCGATAAGATCAAAGGTCTTTCACAGATAAAGGAAACATCGGTTGATTCAAAGTATACAAAGAACGAGGCAAAGTATGTTCTGGCTTATCTTAATATTGTGTATGAAAAAAACTACATTGAAGCTGAAACATATTCGCGCGTTTTGTCAGATGCGTATCCGGAAAATCCGATCTTCCGGAAATATCTTTACAGCAGCATGGTCGGTCAGGGTAAATGGGACTCTGCCTTTACCGGGTGGAAAGACATTGCAGAGAAAATTGACTCCGGCGAATTCGGTTATGATAATATTTTTCTCAAAAGAGAAGCCAACTATTACGCTGCGCTCTGTCTGACCAAACTTAACCGCATAAGCGAAGCTGAACCATATCTTCAGAAAGCTGAAGATATCACAAGACAGGTCGATAAGGACAATGAAGCTGCTTACTCCTCATTTATATATCTTCTTTCCGGAATGCTCAATGATGTGAAAGGTAACAGATCTACCGCCGATATTTATTATGATAAAGTTCTCGCGATGAAAGACTATCAGAATTCTCACAAGGAAGCTGAAAGATTTAAAAGGGACAGATATAAATAGCATCAAGTGAAATTCAAGTAATGCATTCTGTTTTTTTACAATCAAATAAAACTTTTTAAAGTAGAAGCTTATACACACAATACAATGTAAAGCTTGCTCCTCAAGGGATGTATAACGGATCAACATTAAACATAAGAGATTCTGTAAAAGCATATTTAAGAAACACTGCAAGTCCCTATGCGATTATCGATTCCGAAAAAAACCCGGATTGATTCTGTTACATTCAATGCACCGTTCGTATTTAAAAATGCTCCGAGTGGTACATACTACATTCAGATTATACACAGGAATGCTTTGGAAACCTGGAGTAAGAATGGCGGTGAATCAGTTACAAACGGGATTCTTACAAACTATGATTTCACAAATTCACAAAGCAATGCATACGGAGGCAACACTATTCTTACCGGAAGCAAGTGGTGCCTGTTCAGCGGTGATGTAAACAGCGACGGTTCAGTAGATATTACTGACGTCGTAAGTATTTATAATGATGCTGTTAATTTTAGTTCAGGATATCTTGCGACCGATCTGACGGGTGACGAAACTGTAGACGTAACTGATCTGCTGATAGGTTATAATAATTCTACAAACTTTGTGAGCAAGGTTACACCTGAAACTTCTCCGGCTGATATCATTATGCAGAAAGAAAGATCCGGAGTAAAAATGAAAGCATATAAAGAAGGGAATTCATCAGTTGTTCCAAAGTAATAATTCTCAGATGTAAAATTTTTTCTTAAGAGCCGGGGTTCAATCATCCCGGCTTTTTTTTTAAAAGTGAAATTATGGTACACCTCCTTCCCAAGCCCCAGCTTGGGAAGGTTTCTTCACGTCCCGCTATTGTCCCTGCAGTTTAAAAAGTGAAATTGGTAACGGAAAGGTGGATTCAAAACAGTTTGAACTTATCTGAGTTCAAATAATTTAAAGGGAAGTTATAAATTATTTAACTTTGTTCTAAGCTTCATTTCATCAACAGTGTATTTGGCAAACATTTTACCATCTACCATCAGCACCGGAATTTTTTCTTTGTATTTTTCGGACAGAGCTTTATCGGTTTCTATATCTATCTCTTCATACTGAAAGGGGATTGAGGATTGAATGTTGGTAAGGATCAGTTTCATTTCATCGCAAAGATGACAACGTTGCTTTGTATAAAGTATGATTCTCTCCACAATTAACTGAAGTTCAATTTTTAACTTTCAACTTGTAACTTGTAACTTGAAACTAAACAACTTGCAGCTTCTCCTTATTAAGCCTAGAGTAGAGCAGCATGATACCGCATATTATCATTATCACTGAAATTATCTGCGCCTGGCTTAATCCAAACGCAACGATAGGATTTAATCTAATGAATTCAACCAGCA
>JAWXBH010000014.1:0-10082 GCA_034439935.1 bacterium | reverse complement strand
AGAATTAAGAATTAAGAATTAAGAATTAAGAATTAAGAATTAAGAATTAAGAATTAAGAATTAAGAATTAAGAATTAAGAATTAAGAATTAAGAATTAATTAGTAATTAGAATCACTGAACTAATTTAAAATTCGTAACTTGTAACTTGTAATTAATTAGTAATTAACCTAAGGTCTAATCAAACCCACAAAGTCAACGCTATTGTTATACGCTATAATGAGATCACTTACATCAGTAAAATCATCACTGTTAAGATCGGTCGGCAGATAGCCGGATAAGAAGCTTGCCTGATCGTTATATACATTCAGCAGATCACTCACATCAACTGTTCCATCCTGATTCACATCACCGCTGTAAATGCCGAATCTTACCGGCGATGGATTGAGCAGCTTCAGATTATTTCCGAACGCGTTCGCGGCTGCATCCGCAAAGCTATAATTCATAATACCTCCCTGTGTATAGCTCACTGCGATGCTGCTCCACGTTTCAATTGAATTACGATGCCGGATCTGAATGTAGTAAGAAGCTGAAGGCGCGTTTGAAATGTTAAATACTCCGTTGAATGTATTCTTATCAATTACCGAAACAGATGAATCTAAACTCGAATAAGATGAAGCAGAATTTCTGAGATAGATTCTGACAGTATCTTTCATGCTCATCTTATCTGAAGCCTGATCATAAAACCCTTTCCATTATCAGAGACAAATTAACCGAACCTGAAGTAAGACATGAGGACATCTTTGCAAGAAATGAATTCAGATTTCCAGTCCCGGTAACAGACACAGTATCAAATGAAGCTGTCGAGGCAAAGTTTCCCGAAATAAAAACATTACCAGCGTTGTCAAGAGAAATACAGTCAGCCCTGTCACTCGAATTACCTCCCGCTGTTTTTCCGTAAATAATATTTCCGTTACTGTTAAGCTTCAGCAGTAAAACATCCGGACTGAAGCCCGGCGCTGTGGTTATGATGTTATTACCCCAGTCGATTGTCTTCCTTAGGAAACCGCAAAAATAAATATTATTCTGAAGATCAACTGCAATGCCGTTTATGTCAGCTTTGCCGGCGTCACCTGTGATCGTTGCAGTCTGCGGAACTTCCTTAAGCCAGAGAAAATTTCCCGAAGCATCTATCTTTGTTATGAAAAAATCATGAATCCATTGTGGTCCCTGCGACTGAATTGTTCCGAACATAAAGCTCCAGAAAAGATCTCCGCTTGCGATCAGATTTCCCTGATGATCACATTCAATGTCCACATGCTTGAATGTTAAATCCTGAACAAATCTCGCCCACTGACAAACTCCTGCAGAATTATATTTCACAAATAAATATTATAAAAGTACTCAGTTGAAGCATTATGGCCGTTGAAATTAACCGTTCCGCTGGTACAGGGTCCGCCTGCATAAATATTTCCTTTCTCATCGGAGTCGATGCTTGAGATGCCGCGTGTATTGGTCTGAACCATCGTCATCAGCTCATTACCATTCAGATCAAATTTTTTCAGATAGCTGGTGAAACTGTTATTCATCCCTACGTATAAGTTGTTTCTTCTGATCCTGAATGATTCAATATTATGATCTTCCGAGTATATCATGTTAATATTCTTTTTCCAGATTAAATCACCCGCAGAGCTGAGCTTCATTAAAAAATAATTAAGATTAAAACCTGTGCAAGTATTGTAAATATAATTAACCGAATCGATCTTAAGAGTATCCATGAAAGATCCAAGAAGGTAAATGCCGCCCTCATGATCGGTGGTTATCTTTTTTACGAGCAGCTTACCGTAAAGAATTTTGTTTAATACAACTGCACCGGAAGGGTTGAATTTCTTTATGGCAAAATCTCCGTAATATCCCTGAGCATAATTCAGTTTGTAATTATTAATTGCCGCGATGTTGAGTGGTTGAGTGGTTGAGTAGTTGAGTAGTTGAGTAGTTGAGTAGTTGAAAGTTGAAAGTTGAAAGTTGAAAAATATTTGAATTTACCAATAAAAAAAGGTCTGCAAGAAACTTACTCCTTACAGACCTTTTTGAATTTATTACTGCTAAGATTTTTATTTAACGAGGATCATCTTCTTTGTGTTGGTGAAGCCGTCAGTTACAAGCTTATAAAAGTAAACACCGGAAGTGAGCTTTGATGCGTCAAAATTTATTTCGTAAGTTCCTGCTGTTCTGAATCCGTCAGCGAGAGTTTCTACTTCCTTTCCCAGTCGGTCATAGATCTTGAGAGAAATACTTCCTGCCACCGGCAATGCGAATTTAATGCTTGTCGAAGGATTGAATGGATTAGGATAATTTTGTGAAAGCTCAAATCCTGCCGGAACAGTTGAAATAATATTTTCATTCGAAGTAAGAGTAGTGTAAACTATGTTAAGCTTATACAAGCTGCCTGTCTGCATGTTAAGGAATACTCCCCTGTCAGGTACCATGATCCCTGCTCCGGCACCGCTTAAGCCTGTATTAACACTTGAGAATGTTGCGCCTCCGTTGGTGGTAAGATATGACTGCGAACCGTAATTTCCGGTCAGCACAACATTAGGATCTTCATGACACAGATCAGATCCCCAGCCGCTTCCGGAATTGTTTGAAACCTGATTCCAGCTGTCTCCTTTATTTATTGTTTTGAATACCTGAGTGCTGCTCCAGGTTGTGGCATAGCAGATCTTTGTATCAAAAACAGAATTGCACATTGAAGGTACTTCTGATGATGAAGTCGGCTTTACCAGATTCCAGCTTGTACCATTGGTAGTAGATTTATAAATGTCAGCTCCGTCATCACCGACAAAGATCGTATTCGAATTATCCCATTCGCATATTATGTCACATGCACTTGTGAAAGGATTGTTAGTGTTTATGTTAGTGAATGTAGCGCCGTCGTCTGTTGATTTAAAGAACCCTGTTGATACACCGTCCGGAGCGTAATAATATGTTCCGGGATTATTCTGGTCCATTTCAAGCGGCTGTCCGTAGGAGCTGAAGTTATATGATAAAATAGTATTCCAGGTTGCACCGTAATCTGTCGATCTTACAACTTTGTCAGGTGTGCTTTCAATTGCCGCCATCCAGACATTGGAATCAAGTGCGCTTACATAAAATGAGTGTGCTCTTGTTCCTATCGAGATAGTTGCTATCTGTACCCAGCTATCACCTTTGTTTCTGCTGACATAAACTTTATTTCCGTAAACAACAAAATAAGTATCTCTTACTTTAGGGTGTCTGCAAAGATTATTACCGATGCCGCTGCCGGCAGGTGTTTTCTGAACCCAGTTCATTGCGATAGAAGTACCCGCGGGCATTTCCCATGTTTGTCCGGCATTTGTAGTTTTAATGATCGTACTGTTTAAACCTGAAACTGCAAAGCCGAGATTTGCATCATAATAAAAAATATCAGTAAGATTTGCGAGCATCGGATTCAATTCAAAATTGAAAAAATTCGCTGAACCGTTTGTATTGTTCCTTATAAAACCGCCGCCTCCGCATACGTGAATATCATTGAAGGATGTTCCGCTGATACCTCTGATATCGGAATCAGTTCTGGTAACAACCGGCGTCCATGCTCCTGTTGTTGTCTTTGTAAGAAGTGTTCCATATTCACCCGCAGCAACTATGCCGTCAATATAATATTTTACCTTCAGGATATTTTTTGTTGTGCCGGTTGACTCTAAGCTCCATGATGAACCTCTGTTATCGGTCATATATGCTGTTCCTTCATTTCCAACAACTATAAGCTTCTGATCATCAATGCATGATATCGAATTTAATTTTACATTCATAATTCCTGAGCTGATAGGCGACCAGTTGACTCCGCCGTTCTCAGTCTTATAAACATTTCCGTTATCACCGCAGAGATAGCCGATGCTCGGGCTGTAGAAGCAGATCGAATTGATAGTGAAGCTTGCTCCGACATTGTAACTAGTAATAGCGGAAACAGTCT
This sequence comes from bacterium, assembly GCA_034439935.1. Lineage (GTDB taxonomy): Bacteria > Bacteroidota > Ignavibacteria > Tepidaquicellales > Tepidaquicellaceae > JAGPCH01. The sequence continues at coordinate 6,150 of JAWXBH010000014.1, read as the reverse complement.
TACCTGTTTTGTAAACGTTTCCATTTGAAGCTCCGATCCATACATCATTACCGATGGAATAGACGGATTTAAGATCTTCCGAATTTATAGTATAGCTTGCCCATATATTTCCCGCATTTGTTGAACGGAAAACTTTGCCTGCATCGCCGACAGCGATCACGTTCACACCATCAGGTGTGTAAATGCTGTTAAAGCCCAGAGCGAAAGAATTATTTACTGATATGCAAAGAATTGCAAAAAGAAAAAAACATGACAAAAGTTTTTTCATTTTCCTGAAGTTAGATTTAGAAATGTATTTGTTAAAATTAACCTCAATCATTTTTAATTGCAATATTAATTTGAGTAGTTGAGTGGTTGAGTAGTTGAGTGGTTGAGTGGTTGAGTGGTTTTTATTTGGACAGACTTTTATTATTGATAAAAAAGTGTTTCATCACAAAAAATTTACACTTATTTGCTTTTATAAATCTGCTATGTTATCAAAAAAAAATCCTATGATCATTTTCTCCGGATTCATTATTGCAATTTCATTCATCTTTGTTTCAATTGAAGCTTACTCAGAAACTCCGGAAGTAATTTACCATTCACCTGTTACCAATGCAGCTCTGGTGCTGAAGTCCACAAACCTGGTATTTAAATTCAAAAATAATTTATTACCCCTGACGAATGATATTACTATTAAAGTCAGCGGCTCGAAAAGCAATAATGTAAATGGTTCTGTCAAATTGATTGAAGACGAAACCGTTATCGTATTCGATCCATATAAAGATTTCAAAGCGGATGAGAAGGTAAATGTTAAGCTGTTCTATAAATCAAACTCAGAGCGTTCTTTGCCTGTCTGTGATTTTAATTTTAAGATCATTTCAAGAACAGTCTCACCTCAGGAGAGAGCAATTGTCCTCAATGAAGTTCTTAAAGAGGAATACAATTTTTACAAAACTCAAAGTTATGATCATTCCCAAACCGATTCATTCGGAGGAAGATTTCCCGGTATAAATGTGATGACCAATAATGATCCTTCCGGAAAAATTTTCTGCACCAACATCATACGTGACAGCTCCTACTCTCCTTACCTGATGATCCTCAATAATGACGGCACGCCATACTGGTCCAAAAAAATGCCCGAGGTGTGCTATGATTTCAAAGTTAATTCAAACGGCATGCTTACATACTTCATGAACGGTTCGAATAAATTCTATGCTATGGATTCTTCCTGTAATGTCACAGACAGCTTTTATACAGGTAATGGATATGAGACCGATCTTCATGACCTGCGATTCTTAAATAATGGTAACGCGCTGTTGATGAGCTACGATGTTCAGATCGTCGATATGAGTGTGATCGTTCCGGGCGGTCAGAAAGATGCGATGGTAACCGGACTTATTATTCAGGAGATTGATGCGGATAAAAATGTAGTTTTTCAGTGGAGGAGCTGGGATCACTTCCGGATCACTGATGCAGACAGCATAAACCTGTCGCTGGGTGTGGTTGATTATGCGCATGGCAACGCAATCGAGATTGCTGAGGATGGTAACTATGTAATTTCCAGCCGCAACATGTCTGAAATTACAAAGATAAATAAGACTAACGGTCAGATAATGTGGAGATGGGGCGGTAAGAATAATATGTTCACATTCATTAATGACCCGGATAAATTTTCTTATCAGCACGCGATTAGAAGAACGCAGGCAGGGACTTATACACTTTATGACAATGGTAATTTTCACACACCTAAATTTTCACGCGGCTGCGAATACAGATTGAATGAGACAACTATGACAGCGGAGCTGATCTGGGAATACAGACACACTCCATCGATATATTCTTTCGCGATGGGATATGTTGAAAGACTTGCCAACGGAAACACTACAATATCGTGGGGCTTTGTGCCTGTTGCTTTTACAGAAGTAAATTCAAATAATGAAGTTGTTTATGAATTCGGATTTGATTCGACTAACTTCAGCTATAGAGTTTTCAGATTTGACTGGTCACCGGGGCAGAACAATTCTATTCCACCGGATTTCGTGCTCACAAATAATTATCCGAATCCGTTTAACCCCGTTACTAATATTAATTTCAGTCTGCCTTCTTCTTCAACTGTCGGGATCAAAGTATTCGATATGCTTGGAAAGGAAGTTAAGAACCTGTTTGATAATAAAAATTACACAGCTGGCAGTCATACGATTACATTCGATGCAAACGGACTCTCTTCAGGAATATATTTTTATATGCTTAATGTGAACGGAGATATATTCACGCACAAGATGGTTTTAACAAGATAGGTCAGGAAAGGTCCTTAACAGAATCCGGATCCTTCAGAAGATCATAACCATAATTAAGCTGCTCTCTCATTTCCGCTTTACTGAATTGCAGTCCGTCACCAAGCTCTTTCTTCGGTCGGATGATCTTCAGATCAAGCTTCCTTTTACCGAAGAACGGATTCTTGTCAGAGGTAAACAGCGTTTGAGCTTCATCTTCACTTATTCCGGTAAATCTAATTACTCTTTCCTTACACTCTTCGACATAAGATATTCCCTTATTATAAATTTCCGCAAGACGCACATCATTATCACTCACATCATTTGAAAAGATCTCGATGGTCTTCAAAAGAATGTCCTTAAGATTATCAAACTTACTTTTGTCGTAGTAAGAATTTCCGGTCGTTGTCATAATGCAAGTTACATCTTCAGCGCCCTCATCGATCACTGCATCGACAGGCAGATATTCCCGGACTCCCCCGTCGACATATTGCTGACCGCTGATGCTGACCGGAGGCATTATGACCGGCTGAACGCTTGACGCGAGTATGATCTTTATGAGCTCTTCTCTGTCCTTCCATTTACTGACATTGTATTTAGATGAACCTTTAAGATTTGAATTAGTAAAGTAAGTTATCTTTCCGTTCTGTAGCGCAACTGTTGAGAAAAATAATATCTTACCGGAGGACATTATCTTTTCATAACGCTCCTTTGTAATAGTCTTCCTGATAAGCTCGTTTAGAGGAGTAACTTCATAAAGGGAGTTTGAAGTAAGGATCCTTAATGCAAGCTGTTCATTACTGAATTTTATGAGAATGTCTTTCTCTTCAACGGAAGTATATATTTTCTCAAGAAGTTCTATCTCACCGGTCGCGAGCAGAGGTATTATCAGTGCGCCGGTAGAAGTACCTGAGAAGATATCATAGACATTTCCCTGCTGCAGAAGCTTTTTTGCAACTCCGACACTGAACGCTCCTTTAGATCCTCCTCCGGATAATACAATTGCTTTCTTCATCTCATTGAATTTTTAAAGTTCTATAATATTTTATGAAATATTGCTTTCAAATAAATTTAACTTATGGCGTTATTTTTGAAACAAAGCTCACCGAATTATTATAAGCGATCACAAGATCGCCTACATCAGTAAAATTATCCCCGTTAACATCACTTGTAAGATATCCCGAAGCAAAGACTGTCTGGTCATTATAAATCATGATAAGATCTGAAGCGTCCACAGTACCATCCTGATTCACATCCCCGCTGTAAACAGCGTAAGTCAGAGGTGTTAGATCCACTCTCACCTCATTGCTCCCGTATGCCTTCGATGAATCATTTGTGAAATTATAATTGAAAGCGCTTCCGGCACTGAAAGTTTCTCCGCCTGTCCTGCTCCATGTTTCAATTGAATTCCTATGCCTTATAGCAAAGTAGTAAGTGCCCGATGTAAGATTTGAGAATAAATAACTTCCGTCAAATGTAATTGAGTCTGCAACTGACCTTGATGAATCAACAACACTATAAGGTGCCGTAATATTTCTTGCATATATCCTGACAGTATCTTTAATGTTCATTTTATTAAGAGAAGAATTATAAAATCCTTCTATTACTGTTTTGATCACAAGAGGTGATGATGATGAGACGAACTGCGAGATCAATCTGACATAAGCTGCCTGTGTATAAATTCCCGGCTCGGTGACCGTCCATGAATTCTGCGGCCAGCTTGTGTTCCAGTCCCTGTATGATTTCTGGATCGGCTGCCCCAGCGGCGGTGTAACAAGAGAGGTATTGCACAATGCATTCTGCGGATTGCATCCCGAAGGACAGCATCCGTCGAGTGCGTAACTTGGATTTACCCCGCCTGATACAAATCCGGGAGCGGGTCCGTAAGTTGATGTTCCCGCTCTGTCCCATAAAGAGCTTCCGTCAGCAAACCAAGAATGATAGATCTCATTGATCGAATTCTCTGCACCGGAGGAAGACATGTTTGTAAGGTAACAAAACGCAGTAGGATTTATCCCGTTGAAATAATTTATGAAACCGAGAGCCGCTTCGCGATAACTTGCGTTTAGAGCAGTATCAAGCTTGTATGTAATCATGTTGTTGAACATGATCCCCTGCCTCGACTTTGTCGTATTGCTTCCCCAGGTATAATCCTGGTTTTTAAGATACGCGCGGTATGCATCCGTTTTATTCAAAAGTGCTGGAAGATTTTCGGGAGTATTAGTTTTCATTGAGCTGCGGTAAGCATTCTTAATTGCAGTTGAGACTGCGCTTCCGGCTCCCGGTAATGAAGCGTAATAAAGCATCATGTCCTGTGCTCCGCTTTCGAAAGGATACGCGAATGTCCATTGTATGAGATGTATCTGTGTATAATTACTTTCGAAAAAAGTTTTGTAAGTTGAATTGCCGGTCAGCGCATATAGGAAACACGCTGACGCCATTTTTCTTATGAGCCTACCGTAATTATCGACTTCCTGTTCACCTGCTCCGACAAGTCCTGAATTTTGAAATACAATATTTGAATTCGCGTTCGCCCACGTCCACGCGTTAATAGCGGCAGTTTGTAAAGTGTTCGCATAAGCAGTCTGACCGATACTGTTAAACTGCAGCGCGCCAAGAGCGAATGCTGCCGCTGCTGTAAATGTTGCCGAAGTAGTAGCAGGTCCGTAAACTCTCTGAGCAAGATCCGATGAAGGAGGACTTCCGGATGCAAAGTTAGAAACACCCACAATGCTGAGCACTGATCCGTTACCCGTTGCAGCCTGCATTTTCAAAAGCCAGTCAAGCTCATACTTAGCTTCATCAAGTATATCCGGTATGCCGTTACCGCTTTCGGGAATGTTGTAATTGTCGCCCCACATTGCTGAGTTTTCTTTATAAGCTAACAGCATATCTATCATCGGCTCGAAAGCAAAATTTACATACTTGTTATAATCACCCGCATCGTGCCATCCGCCGGATAGATTTTTTGAAGTTGAAATGTTAGTGTTGTTAAAAAGTCTGCAGTCATTATCCTGAAATGCTCCGGTATGACAGGATGCATCAGTCCATCCAGTCCCCGCGTACGGACTAACTTTTGCAGTACCGCACCGCTGATAATAAAATGCTTTGAAGGAGATCTTTAGTGCATTCAGATAAACGTTATCATTTATTTCAAACTGATAAGAGCCGACATTCTTTGTAACGTCATACACATAGTAAGAGCCAGGCGAAGTTACTGCCGAGAAATCAAACCACCATACCTTATCACCGCTTTGAGGATCGGTAATGCCTGCTTTCCATGAGGCAATGTTAGCGGAAAAGATCACTGCGTCGTCACTCCAACTTCTGATCTGATAATTTGTACCGGGTGTAAACGGGCTGCCGTTGTTATAACCTGTGACAGGATTACTGATCACGGCAAATTTTTTATCTATCGGTCTGTATCCGAACTGGTCAACTTTAATATGGTTATCAATTACAGGCGGCGCTGAATTGCAAATGTTAATGATCAGAAAACTTTGAATAAAAATAAAAATGAAGGTAGTTTTCATAACGTATTATTTAGAGGTTAATTAAAAGAAGGAAGTTACTTTTAATTTATAATTTTGTATTTATAATTTGAAATTATAAAAGATGGGGTAAGCTTAACGTAGATTGTTTAAGAAGGACTTTCAAGACCAAATTTGATTTCAGATTTAGATTGCTGCACATCCGTCCCAACATATTGAAAAAACTTTCTTACCTCTAAAACTCGGAGACTCAAAGGTAAAATGTTTTTAAAAGAAATTCTTAGTGGCTTTGTGTTTTGTGTAACAATTAGAATTTTTTTTGATTTTTAAGTTTAAAACGGTAGTTTACTCTCAATGCTATCTATGATTGCTCATTGCTCATTGCTCATTGCTCATTGCTCATT